>JBBIMX010000023.1:0-34905 GCA_037444165.1 Deltaproteobacteria bacterium
AATTTAAGCCCGACAGGAGGATTTCCGAAACTCATAGAACGCTCAACACCCCTCTTGGGCTTATTCCCCACCTCTGAGTGAAGGATTACAACGAGGAGGTCTTTTTAATTGACATTTAGGATGAATTTTCATAAATTTATTTATTAAAGAATCGATGGAGGGTTTATGAAGACTGAGAAGTTCTTGAAAATGGCAAAGAAACTGTCTAAGAAAAGAAAGGAGAAAGAGGAGGAGCTCGAGAGATTTAAAAAACTCTACGAGCGATTTCGCCTCATCAATCGCGCCTATCTGGATAGAGAGGCGTTTGAAAAAGCACAGGGCTCCATCTCCTCCATGGCCGAGGTTATAGTCAATACGGTGAAATATCTTGAAGATGAGATCACCCGCCTTCGAAATAAAGGGAGGAAGCAACCTTTCGAGGAGGTGGAGCTCGCAGAAATGCAAAAAGTCCAGAAAAGAAACGAACTTCTGATGAACGAGTATATGGAGAAACAATCTGCCTAAACCAATCTATATTAAGGAGGGTCTATATGAAAAGATTATTTTTAGCGATGATTTTATCGATCTGTACTTCTCTAGCCTTTTTCTCTTGGGGTTGGGCCCAGGGCAAAGAAGTGGTCATCGTGACCTCTTTTCCAAAGGAACTGTTTGAGACTTACAAGAAAGCCTTTGAGACGAAGTTCCCAGGACTCACCGTTGTGGTTCAACAGAAACCGACGACCCAAGGGGTTACCTACATTCGAGAGACCGCCTCTAAACCCGAGGCAGATATCATGTGGGCAAGTGCGGTGGACGCCTTTCAGGTTTTAAAGTCCGAAAAATTACTGACCAAATATGAGTTGCCGAAAGAGATTTCTTCGAAGATTCCTCCTAAAGTCGGGACTTTTCCAGTTCATGACCCAGATGGTTACTTCTTTGGATTTGCCCTTTCTGGTTATGGAATGATGTGGAATAAACCCTACCTCCAGAGCCACAAATTGAAACCCCCGAAGGAATGGACCGATCTGGCCGATCCACAGTATTTTGGGCATTTGGCCATTTCAGCTCCTTCGAGAAGTGGAACGACTCATTTAACAGTAGAAGCCATCCTTCAAGCCTATGGTTGGGAAAAAGGTTGGGCCCTGCTCCTCAACATGGGAGGGAATATGGCGGTCGTGACAGAAAGGAGTTTTGGTGTCCCCGAGGGGGTCAACAATGGGCAATATGGAATTGGGATTGTGATTGACTTCTTCGGACTTTCGGCGATTGCAAGTGGATTCCCTGTCGATTTCGTCTATCCTTCAATGACCCCCATTGTTCCCGCCAATGTTGGAATTATCAAGGGAAGTCCAAATTTGGAGAATGCCAAACGATTTGTCAACTATCTACTCAGTGAAGAAGGACAACTGCTTCTTTTTAAACCGGAGATCGGAAGGCTTCCAGTTATTCCTGAGCTTTATGCGAAAGCTCCTTCTGGATACCCTAATCCTTTTAAGATGAAGTTAGGGGGCTTAGAGTTCGATCCAGGGCTTTCTTCCTTAAGGTATGGGTTATTGAACTCCCTTTTTGACCAGATCATTACCTTCAGACTTAATGAATTGAAGGAGGCTTGGGGCGCCATTTATAAGGCTGAAAAGGCTATTGAAGAAGGAAAAAAGAAAGGAAGAGATGTGACGAGGGCAGCGTCCATGGTTGCAGAGGCCCGGACTCTGGCCACTCAGGTTCCTGTTTCAGAGGCTCAAGCCAGGGATAAAGAGTTTAACAAGGCCTTCAAAGGGAAAGAGAAAACAGAGGCCAGGGCTAAACTCGAGACGGAGTGGGATGCAAAAGCGAAAGCCAATTATGCCCGGGCTAAAGAGTTAGCGACCAAGGCAATGGGATTGCTCTAAGGAGAAGGGGGAGGGGGTAAGAGAGGGTGTGGAATAAAAGATTTAAAGAGATAGACCTCTCTCAATCTCTCATTTTCCTTATCCTCTTTGCCCTTCTCTTCATTTTCATCCTTTATCCTCTCATTCGTATCCTCCATGTTGCCTTTACCGAAGAATCCCATTTCTCTTTTGCCCATTTCATTAATTTTTTTGAGAGGAGCCTTTTTAAAGAATCTTTTCTCAACAGCCTGATGGCAGGATTGATGGCGGTTTTTTTTGGAAGCCTGATCAGTCTGCCTCTGGCCTTCTTTACGATCAAATATGATTTCAGAGGAAGAACCCTGATTCAAACGTTGGGAGTTCTCCCCCTTGTTCTTCCCCCTTATGTGGGTGCCGTGGCCCTGCAATTGATTCTTGGGAGAAGTGGGATGCTGAATCTTCTTCTCCTCAAGTGGTTCGGTACCTCCATTCCTTTTATGGAAGGGCTGAAGGGAGTGATTTTGGTTCAAACGCTCCACTATTTTCCTTTCATTTTTCTCAATGCCTCCGCTTCTCTTGCCAATGTGGATCCCTCCCTGGAAGAGGCAGCTGAGAATATGGGGGCCCACGGTTGGAGTCTATTCCGGAAGGTTACCCTCCCCTTGATGATGCCCGGCTATGTCGCTGGTGCCCTTTTAGTTTTTATTAAGGTCATCGATGATCTGGCCACCCCACTCATCCTCAATTATACAAAGATGCTTGCTCCTCAGGCCTATCTCCGAGTAACGACCATCGGCATTGAGGATAAGGCAGGATATGTGATCTGTGTCATTATGGTGATCCTCTCCTTTCTCTCTCTATGGGCCGCGATGAAATTTTTGAGCCTTTCGGAATATGCCATGGTTCAACGAGGAGGTACAGGGATTCCAATTTCTAAAAGGATCGGTGGGATCAAGTTGATGCTGGTTGGGGCCTTTTCGATCTTCGTGCTGGGGATCAGCCTCCTCCCCCATCTCGGGATCTTTCTTCTCTCCTTTGCAAAGGCCTGGAGTTTCTCAATTCTACCCAGGGCTTACACTCTCAATCACTATATTGAGATCTTTTATCGTTCCCCTCACTTTGTGAAGAATACTTTACTCTACTGCCTTCTTTCCGCCGGGATCGGTGTTCTTCTCGGGTCATTCATCGCCTTTCTTCTGATTCGAGGAAGAATCTTTGGCAAAGGGCTTCTTGATGCAGTAGCGATGATGCCACTGGCCATCCCCGGAGTCGTTTTAGCCACAGGTTATCTCAGGGTTTTTCACGGGACTCCTCTTCCCTTGATCCATCAACCCCTCACTTCCCTTTGGATTATTCTGGTCATTGCCTATACGGCGAGAAGACTTCCTTATACCTTAAGGGCCTGTTATGCCGCAATCCAACAAATCCATATCTCCCTTGAAGAGGCAGCCCTAAATTTAGGGGCCAATCGAAGAAGGACCTTTTTTAAAATCACTTTTCCCATGATGGCAGGAGGATTGATTGCTGGGGGGCTTTTAGCTTTCATCACCTCTTCTGTAGAGCTGTCTTCTACGATCATGCTCGTCCCTCGAATGGAATATGGGCCTCTCTCTTATGGAATCTATATCTATATG
This sequence comes from Deltaproteobacteria bacterium, assembly GCA_037444165.1. Lineage (GTDB taxonomy): Bacteria > Desulfobacterota > BSN033 > BSN033 > UBA1163 > CALIBK01. Next base: position 3,461 of record JBBIMX010000023.1, read on the forward strand.
CAGAGTGCTGTAGGAAGAGGACCTGGAGCAGCGCTTGGGGTGGTAGCGATATTGCTGGTGGCAATCGGGACCTATCTGGTCAACAAGGTGTTTGCAGGGGGAAGCGGAACTGCCTTTAAACTTTGAAAAGGTAAGTTAGGATGATCCAGGCTACAGAAGTTCAACTCATCGATTTAAGAAAGAGTTTTGGTGAGGTGGAGGCCGTCAAGGGAGTTACTCTCACGATCGAGAGGGGAGATTTTTTTACTTTTCTGGGCCCGAGTGGTTGTGGAAAGACGACCATTCTCCGAATGATTGCCGGTTTTACTCGTCCTGACACCGGGAAGATTCTTTTCGACGGAGAGGAGGTCAACGAGATTCCCCCCTGGAAAAGAAATGTGGGGATGGTTTTTCAAAATTATGCCCTCTGGCCCCATCTTTCAGTATTTGAGAATGTGGCATTTGGATTGAAAGAAAGAAACTTTCCGAAATCGGTGATTCGAGAAAAAACGCTCAAAGCCCTCGCCATGGTTGACCTGGAAGGGATGGAGAGAAGAAGACCTTCCGAACTCTCAGGAGGACAGCAACAAAGAGTCGCCCTGGCCAGAACATTGGTCATCGAACCCAGGCTTCTCCTCTTAGACGAACCCCTAAGCAACTTAGATGCGAAGCTTCGAATCCAGATGAGACATGAGTTGGTCCGAATTCAAAAAAATCTTAAAATCACAACACTGTATGTCACTCATGATCAAGAAGAGGCGTTGATTCTTTCAACCCGTATAGCGGTGATGTCCAAAGGTAAGGTCCTTCAGATTGGGACCCCAAAAGAGATTTACGAAAATCCAAAGAGCCGGGAAGTAGCCGATTTTGTAGGAACCTCTAACTTCTTTCTTGGAAAGGTGGTGAGGATAAGAGAGGATTGGATAGAGATGAAAACGGAAGAGGGCTTTCCCCTCATTACGAGAAAAGAGGAGGGGATGAATCCCATCTTAGGAGCAAACTTTCTTCTCAATATCCGTCCCGAATCAATCAGGCTCGCCTATCCTAATCAAGGCTCCTTAGAAGAGAATCGAATTGAGGGGGTGGTGAGAACCTCAGCCTATCTCGGCTCTTCGGTTCAGTACGAAGTTGAAATCGAAGGGGGCAAAAAAGTGAAGGTCAATGTAGTGAATCCCAGAAAGAGAGCCCTTTTCGAAGAGGGAGAAAGAGTCCTCCTCACCTTTTCAGCCGAGGATATTGTTCCTATCCCATTAAAATAAATCTTACCTACCCACTTTCTTTCGAATATGAAGAGGGGATTAATTTTTTGATTTTTAGAAGAAAGTCCATTAGAATTTTCTAAATAGAGAATTTCCGAAAAAAGGAGAGGCTGTGAAGAAAGAATGGATCCGTCCAGAAGGTTCATGGGTGGCTTTGATTACTCCCTTTGATCAGAAAGGAAAGGTCGATATAGAGGGCTTTAAGCGGCTGGTTGATTTTCAGGCCTTCAATCGGACCTCCGGACTTCTTCTTATGGGTTCGACAGGAGAACCCACCTCTCTTTCCTTGGATGAAAGAAAAGAGATCATTTCGGAAATGGCCCCTTATTGTAAAGATCGAATCCCTGTATTCTTTGGGGTGACCTGTGGGGCCACAGAGGCCACTATCGAACTGGCCCAACTGGCCCAAGAGAAAGGTGCGGATGGAATCCTCCTGACCGTTCCTTCCTATGCCGTTCCCCCTCCCAATGCGATCTATCTTTTTATGAAAGAGGTTTGTCAATCTGTAGAAATCGCTGTAGCCATTTATAATAATCCGGCTCGAGTGGTGGCCAATATCGATCCCTCACTCATCATAAAGCTCCACGAAGAATGCCCCAATCTGGTAGCCGATAAAGAGGCCGTCCCTAATATGGCTCAACTGACCTCGGTTCTTGAAGGAACGAAAGGCAGGATCAAACTCCTCTGCTGTGATGCCCCAAACTATTCGCTCATTCTCCCTACCCTCGGGATAGGAGGACATGGGACAGCCAATGTCACAGGGAATATCGCACCCAGAGAGATGGCGGAGCTTTCAAAGCCCTGGAGATCGTGGGAAGATGTCGTTCGAGCGAGAAGCCTCTTTTTTGACTATCTGCCTTTGATGGAAGCCGCCTACTCCTCGACCAACCCTGTGGCCATTAAAGCGATGGTCAAATTGATGGGCCTTCCTTCAGGAGATCCTCGTCCTCCCCTGCCCAAGGTTGAAGGGGAAAGGCTTCGAACCTTAGAAGAAGTCATCGAGCGGTTTAGATTAAGAGAAAAATATGGAATGGGTTAAAAGAGGAATCCCATTTCTAACCTCGAAAGGAGAATCCATGAATCCACATCAAATCACAAGAAGAGACTTTCTTAAAGCAACCGCGATCGTTACCGCCTCGTTGAGTGGGGTGGGCCGCCTTTCCATTTCTCAGGCTAAAGAAGAGTATGATTTGGTCGTGATCTCAGGAGAACCTCTTCCCGCTACCCAGAAGGCCATCGAAGCCTTAGGAGGAATTTCTCGTTTTGTAAAGAAAGGAGATCGGGTCATTCTTAAGCCCAATATGTCTTTTGCAAGGACACCTGAGGTCGGGGCCACGACCCATCCCTTGGTGGTCGCCACAGTGGCCAAAGCCTGCATTGAGGCAGGAGCGAAACAGGTCCTTGTCCTGGATCATACCCTTCAAAGACCTGAGCTCTGTCTTGAGCGGACCGGAATCAAAGAGGCCTGTAAAGGTCTTTCAGGGGTTCACGTATTGACTATTCAGGAGAGAAAATTTTTCAAAGAAGTGAAGATTCCTAAAGGAAAGGTCTTAGATCGAGTGGAGGTCATTCAGGATGTCTTGGAGAACTCCGTGTTGATCAATCTTCCGGTAGCAAAATCTCATTCCGCCACAGGGGTTAGCCTTGGTATTAAAGGTCTGATGGGACTCATATGGGATCGCGAGAGTTTCCATTCCCGATATAATATCAACCAGGCTCTGGCGGACCTGGCCACGGTCATTAGACCCCGACTTACCATTTTAGATGCAACAAGGGCTTTAACCTCTGGGGGACCTGGAGGTCCTGGGGAGGTCAGGAAACTTAACCTGATTATCGCAGGAGTGGATCCAGTGGCAGTAGACTCCTATGGAGTCAGTATCGTCCCATGGTATGGTCAAAATTTTAAAGGACATCAGGTGGAACATCTCCTGATGGCCCATCAGAGGGGACTTGGCAGGATCGATATCGATCAGCTTAAAATCCTTAAGGAGAAGGCATGAGACGATCCATTCAAATTCTCTCCCTTCTCCTCTTTTCGATCCTCTTCATTTTTGCTACTTATCAACTTCCCGATTGGCTCTTTGCCGATCTTTATTTACGGCTTGACCCCCTTCTGAATCTAAATGCAATCTTTGCGGCTCGAGAGATCATTCCGAGGGCCCTCTGGGCTCTTCTTACCATAGGAGTCACTCTGCTCATTGGGAGGTTTTTCTGTGGATACATTTGTCCCATGGGGGTGTCTATCGATCTTCTGGATCTCTTTTTCTTTCGAAAGAAGAAGCGAGAAAACCCTCTTCGATTCGAATCAACCTTAAGGAAGACTAAATATTTTTTATTTATCTTTTTTATCAGCGCGGCGGTGGTGGGTCTCTCTCTTGCTTTTCTTTTCGACCCGATGGCCTTCCTCACCCGTTTTTATACCTTCTTCATCTATCCTGTCGTCACCACCCTCATTAATCTTTTTCTGGATCTTCTTCGACCTCTTTTCCATCAACTGGGATGGATTTCGTTTTCCCATCTCCACTTTCCTCAACCCGTCTTCTATATGACGGCCATCACCCTGCTTCTTTTTGGAGGAATCATTTTGCTGAATCGATGGGTTCCTCGATTCTGGTGTAGATATCTCTGTCCTCTGGGAGCGCTTCTCAGTTTGATCTCTCCCCTTGGACTCCTGAAACGTCGCGTCAGTGAAGAATGTAATCGATGTATGAGATGTCGAAAGGCTTGTCCGATGGGAGCTATTGGTGAGAACCCCATAGAGACTTCCCGTGCTGAATGTATCCAATGCGGAACGTGTTCAAAGGTCTGTCCGAAGGAGGCTGTCTCTTTTCCGATCTCTTTTTCTATCGGTGGAGAATATTCGAAGGTGGAGCTCTCTCGAAGGGGTTTTTTCTACTCCCTCTCAGGAGGATTGATTGCCGGATTTCTGGCTCTTCAAACTCCCTTCCGGCTCAGACGGGGAAAACTTCAATTGATTCGCCCTCCAGGGGCCATCCCGGAAGACGAATTTCTGAGGACCTGTATTCGTTGTGGTGAATGTATGAAATCCTGCCTCACCAATACGCTACAGCCCTCTCTCTGGGAATCAGGGCTTTCGGGTCTGTGGACACCGAAGATGGATCTTCGACTGGCCCCCTGCGATCAAAACTGCAATGTCTGTGGAAAAGTCTGCCCGACCCAGGCGATTCGTTCCCTTTCTCTCGAGGAGAAGAACCATGCCAAAGTAGGAACCGCCATCCTTCGGAAGGAATTGTGCCTGGTCTGGGCTCAGAATAAGATCTGCCTCATCTGTGACGAGATCTGTCCTTATAATGCGATCGTCTTTAGGCCTGTGGAGGGCTATCGAAGACCTGTGGTCATTGCCTCAAAATGCAATGGGTGTGGCTACTGTGAACAACGATGTCCAGTCTCGGGAGAATCGGCAATTGTCGTCGTTCCACATGGGGAGATTCGATTAAAAGAAGGGTCTTATCAAAAAGAGGCAAAGAAGCTTCGGTTAGAGTTTAAACCTGATCCGGGCGATGACAAATTTATTCTCGAAGAAGAAGGATTTAAGATTGAAAAAGACCAGAAAGAGAGTAAACCAATCCCTAAAACAAAATCTCAGCCACAAAAACCGAAAGGATTTCTTTAATGAAGTTTTTTATTAAAAGATCAAGAATTTCGGTATCGGTTGGTGACCGGAAGTCTTCGATCCTTCCCTAAGGCCCGGTGGGTGATCTTGACCCCCGGAGGGCTCTGCCGCCTTTTATATTCATTTCGATCTACCAGACGAATGACTTCTTTCACCATCGCCTCTTTGAATCCCATCTTAACAATCTCCCGTAGGCCTTTATCTTCTTCCACATAGGCCTGAAGGATGGGGTCGAGGATAGGGTAGGGGGGGAGGGAGTCTTCATCCTTCTGATTGGGTCTCAATTCCGCTGAGGGGGCTTTGGTAAACACTCTTTTTGGGATAATCTCCTTTCCTTCTTTTTTGTTCTTATGTTCTGCCAATTGATAAACCAGAGTCTTAGGGACATCTTTAAGGACAGCAAATCCTCCTGCCATATCTCCATATAGAGTGCAATACCCTACACTCATCTCGCTCTTATTTCCAGTGGTGAGGACGAGCCAACCAAATTTGTTAGAAAGGGCCATCAGGATATTGCCTCGGATACGGGCCTGGATATTCTCTTCCGTGACGTCGGGTTTGACTCCTTTAAAGGTCGGGGCTAACGTATGAAGATAGGCATGGAAGATCTCAGTGATCGGAATGGTCAGAAATTCGATGCCAAGATTTTTTGCCAAGCGTTTTGCGTCTTCAAGAGACTCCTTAGAAGAGTAAGGAGAGGGCATGGCTACCCCTACGACACCCTTCTTTCCCAGGGCATCGACAGCGATCGTTGCCGTGAGGGCAGAATCTATTCCACCGCTGAGACCCACCAGCACCCTTTTGAAACCATTCTTTCGAATATAGTCTCCTGTCCCAAGAACCAGGGCAGAATAGATTTCTGAAAGGGAGTCTAATGGTTTTAACTCTCTTTTTGGGAGTAGGGGCTTTCTTCGAGAGGGACGGGCCAGTTCAGTAAGTTCAATCTTTTTGATCCCTTTTTCCTCTTCCACCATTTTCTCCCTTCGAATTCTCGGGTCATGAAGACGGATTCGAAAGACAGCCTCGAAGTCTAAATCCGAAAGAACAAGATCTTCTTCGAACTGTTTCCCTCGAGCAATGAGTTCTCCCTTCTGGTCGAAGATCATGCTACCCCCGTCAAAGACCAGCTCATCCTGGCCTCCGACCAAATTGCAATAGGCCACAATGGCTAAATTATCGGAGGCTCGGGTGGAGATCAATTTTTCTCGAGTCTCTGTTTTCCCAAAATGATAGGGTGAGGCAGAGAGATTAACAATCAACTCGGCCCCTCCATGAAGGGTTTGAGTCCGGATGGGATCTCCTGGATACCAGAGATCCTCGCAGATACTTATTCCGATAGGAATGGACCGAAGGATAAAGATGAAATTTTCCTTCCCTGGATGGAAATAACGAAATTCGTCGAATACTCCATAGTTCGGGAGATACATCTTCGAATAGATGCCCATGAGCTTCCCATGATGAAGAAGAGCGGCAGAATTAAAGATGTCTTCCTCCTTATGGACGAATCCTACAATGGCAGTGATGGATTGGGTCGATCTGGCAATTTCCTGAATCGCCTTCAGGTTATCCTCGATAAACTTTGGCATCAAAAGAAGGTCCTCAGGAGGGTACCCCGTGACAGCCAATTCGGGGAAGACGAGAAGATCCGCCCCCATCCTCTTTCCCCTTTTGATGTAATCGATAATTTTTTTGCTATTCCCTTCGATCTCTCCCACGGTGGAATTAATCTGACAAAGTCCAATACGAAGATTACGCATCCTTTCCTCCTGAACCACCTTTAATCCTTTCTATCATAAACAAAAAAATTTTTTTTCAAAATAAAAAAATGTGTAGGAATAACCCCTCACTCAGAGGTGGAGAATAAGCCCGTGAGGGGTTAGCTGGATGAAAGATGGGCCGCTCCATGAGAAAGAAAAGGAGATTTTTAAACTCTAACAGGGATTCCTCGGGATCTTAAATACTCTTTCGTCTCTTGAATGGAATACTCTCCATAATGAAAAATGGAAGCCGCTAAAACGGCATCGGCCTTGCCGATGGTGAAGGCCTCGTAAAGATGTTCCAAATTTCCTGCTCCTCCAGAGGCAATGACTGGGATATTGACCGACTCAGAGATTTTACGGGTCAATTCCAAATCATACCCTTCTTTTGTTCCATCTTTATCCATACTGGTCAGAAGAATCTCTCCCGCTCCTAACTCCTCCACCCGTTTGGCCCAGGATATAGCGAGAAGGGAAGTCGGCTTTCTCCCTCCGTAGGTATAAACGATCCATCTCTCAGGATCTATCTTTTTTGCGTCAATGGCCACGACAATACATTGGCTTCCAAATTCTTCGGATGCCGCTCTCACGAGCTCTGGATTTTCTACTGCAGCGGTGTTGATCGACACCTTATCGGCCCCTGATTTGAGTAAAATCCGGATGTCTTCCAAATCCCTAATCCCTCCCCCTACAGTCAAGGGGATAAAGACCTTGGCCGCAGTCTTCTCTAATACCTTTAAGATGATCTTCCTTTTCTCGAGGCTTGCTGTAATATCTAAGAAGACAATCTCATCCGCTCCTCTTTCGGAATAAAGGGAGGCCTGTTCTACGGGATCGCCCGCATCTCGCAGATTCAAGAAATGAATCCCCTTAATGACTCTTCCATCCTTAATATCTAAACAAGGGATAATTCGTTTAGCCAACATAGGAACAAAAATTCTCTAAAAATTTTAATCCCCACTTCCCAGATTTCTCGGGGTGAAATTGGACCCCAAAGAGAGAGTCCTTTTCAATGGCCGAAGTAAAGAGAATTCCATAATCGGTCATTCCTACCCTGACTTTTGAATCCTCCGGAGCTACATAATAGGAATGGGCAAAATAGAAAAAGCATGGATCCGGGATACCTTCAAACATGTTACTTCTCCCCCCGACCTGATTCCATCCCATATGGGGAATCTTCACCCCTTCAAACTTCAGGACTTTCCCCTTGATCAGATCGAGCCCTTGATGAACCCCGTGTTCAAAACCTTCTGTAAAGAGCAACTGCAATCCTAAACAGATTCCTAAGATGGGTTTTTTCTCCCTCGCAGCTTCACAAATCGCCGGGATGAGATTAAGTCTTTTAAGATTCTCCATTCCTCTTCCAAAGGCACCTACACCCGGAAGGACCAGAGCCTTGGCCTTTTTAATAAGATCGGGATCAGAAGTCACAAGGACCTTCGCTCCCACCTCTTCAAAAGCCTTACTGACACTCTTTAAATTTCCCATTCCATAATCGACGATCGCTATCATTGGAGTTTATTGAATTTAAGGCCCTTTATTCCCATTCAATGGTGGCAGGAGGTTTGGTTGAAATATCATAAACGACTCGATTGACTCCTTTGACCTCATTAATGATTCGGTTCGAAAGGGAGGCCAAGAGAGGATAAGGCAATTTAGCCCAGTCTGCGGTCATTCCATCTTGACTGGTGACAGCCCGAACCACAGCGACGTGTTCATAAGTCCTTCCGTCTCCCATCACCCCGGTCGTCTTTACAGGGAGTAGAATCCCGAATATCTGCCATAGGTTTTTATAAATAGGTCTCTTTTGAATCTCCTCCTGAATCAAGAAGTCTACCTCTCTCAGAATGGTCAATCTCTCTTCTGTCACCTCTCCGATGATCCTCACAGCCAATCCAGGGCCAGGGAAGGGGTGGCGATGGATCAAACTCTCAGGGAGTCCAAGTTCTTTCCCCACCTCTCTGACCTCGTCCTTAAATAAAAATCTAAAGGGTTCGATGAGTTTAAATCTCAATCTTGAAGGGAGACCTCCCACGTTATGGTGAGTCTTGATCTTCATGGAGGGGCCCCCAAAAGCCGATTTCGATTCAATCACATCCGGATAGAGGGTCCCCTGGGCCAGGTATTTTATTCGTCCAAGGGCTTGGGCCTCTTTTTCAAAGACTCGAATGAATTCCTGACCGATGATCTTTCTTTTCTGTTCGGGATCCAGCACTCCTTTCAATCTCCTTAGAAATCGATCCCGCGCATCGGAATAGATTAAATGGATGTTAAACTCCTTAAATCTCTGGATGACCTCCTGAGCTTCATTCTTTCGGAGCAATCCATTGTCTACAAAAATACAGGCGAGCCTCTCTCCAATAGCTCGATGAAGGAGGACACTTAACACCGTTGAATCAACCCCTCCGGAGACCGCACAGATCACTTTCTCGCCTTTTGTGGTCTCCTTGATTTCGTTGATCTTCTCTCGAACAAAATCTTTAATTTTCCAATGCTCCTCGCAACGAGCGATTCTTTTTAAGAAATTATTAAGGATTTTTAAACCCTCTGGAGTGTGACTCACCTCTGGATGGAATTGAACCCCATAGATTTTTCTCTTTTTGTCCCCCATCGCCGCGATAGGAGAGTTTCGGGTGTGTCCAAGGACTTCAAAAGAAGGAGGAATTTTAATGACCCGGTCTCCATGACTCATCCAGACCTCCATTCGAGATTTCAGTCCATAGAATAGATCCTCCTTCTGATCCATTATAAAATAGGCATTCCCGTATTCCCGTCCCGATGCAGATTCCACCTCCCCTCCAGCGAGTTTAGCCAGAAGTTGCATCCCGTAGCAGATCCCTAAGATGGGGATATGGAGTTCGAATATCTCTTTTGAAAGGGAAGGGGCTTCTTTTTGGGTGACTGTGGCAGGTCCTCCGGAGAGAATAAGGGCTTTGGGGTTATTTTTTAAAATCTCTTTTAGTGAAACATTGTAAGGAAAGATTTCACAGTAGACCTTACACTCCCTCACCCTCCGGGCGATGAGTTGAGTATATTGAGACCCAAAATCTAAGATGGCGACCCAATCCATTTTTGCTTTAATGAATGGAAATGACTTTTATTGAACCGTTTAAAAATTAAAATATTGAATAGAAGGGTGTCAATATTTTAAGTTTACATCACCGTTTAATAGGCGTAGATCTTTCCATAAGGCCTTAAATGGGTAGGGCAAAGTTTGATAAAATTTTCTCTCATTACCTCATCAAAACTTAATCCGAAATCCTCACAGAACTCCTTGAGATGGATGTTTAACCATGTCCTATCCGATTCATTCATAGGGGAGATAGAGACCTCCTTTCCGAGCTGAAAAGAATCCAGCTCTCCCCTTATATAGATGACTCCTCCGTGCATTCCCGTTCCTATAAAATTTCCGACAGGACTCCCTTCGTTCCTGTTCAGTCCAAGGACAACAATCGCTCCTCCGGCCAGATACTCTCCGAGAAAGTCTCTGGTCGTCCCTCCGATCATGATGACCGGTACCTTTTTCTTGTAAGATTTCATGTGGATGCCAACACGATACCCCACATTCCCAAGAATATAGAGTTTCCCTCCCCTCATCCCGTAACCTAAAACATCGCCTGCATCCCCATGAATGAGGACTTTCCCATCGTTCATCGTATTGGCTACGGCGTCCTGAGCATTTGTAGAGGTAATAATCGTTGGACCCTCCATAAAAGCGGCAAGATCATTTCCGGGGATCCCCTCTATTTCAATTCTTATCTTTCCACGAATTCCATCTCCGATATAACGTTGACCATTTACATTTCGAAGTCGGATGAGCTTGACTCCTTGACGAACCAGTTGATGGATCTGTTCGTTCAATTCCCTATAATGGAGATTTCTGGCATCAATCTCTGCCCTTTTCATTTCGGTTTTTCAAACCTCTCCTTTCTTAAATGTTTTGGAAAGGAGATCCACCCAAAGGGGTTCTTGAGGAGTTCCTTTTTGAACCCTTTCACAGAAAGCCCTTCTCTTAAGAGCCCTGTGATAATTCCTGCCCGATCGATCTCTCCTAAGAGAATTGCTCCCACCACCCGATCCTCTCTCAAGATGATCTTACGATAAATATTAGCCTCTCGGTTGAATTGTTTAAACACCTGGTAGCCCTCTTCCGATGGGGGCTGGGTAAGGCCAATGGAGATGATAGGAAGATGAGCCACGTCCATCGAATTCATCATAAATCCTCCCTCATATTGATACTCTTCTTTCCCAACCATCTGGTATCCCGCAATCTTCCCTTGGTGATAAGCATTAGGCCAGATAGGAAGGGGTCGAACCATTTTTAAAATCTTGTCATAGGACTGGGTGACATCCCCTGCCGCATAAATATGGGGAAGGTTTGTTTCCATTCGTTCATTGACCAAAATACCTTTATCTATTTGTAAGGGAGTATCTTTGAAAATCCCCACGTTGGGAACGACCCCAATGGCCAGAATGACCGATTGGACATTGATGGTTTTCCCGTTGGAGAGTTGAACCGATTCTACTTTCCTGTCTCCTATAATTCTTTCGACTGTCGTGGAGGTCATCAAATGAATCCCTTCTTTCTCCAATGCTTTCTCAAGGAGGAGGGAAGCGGTTTCATCTAAGGTAAGATTCAGAATATGATTGGCCAGCTCGACCACGTAGACTTCCACCCCTCTTTTCTTGAGAGCCTCAGCCACTTTTAACCCGATCAAACCCCCACCCACAACCACGGCTCTCTGGACATTGGGTAAAATCGATAATAACTTTTTGGCATCATCCAGTTTCGTGAAGGTATAGACCCCTGATAGATGGCCCCCTTCAATTTTTGGGATGAATGGGACTCCCCCCATGGCAATCAATAAACGATCATAGGGAATCTTCTCCCCGTCTTTCAACTCGACCTTTCTCTTCTCAAAGTCTACTCTTGTGACGGGCCTTCCCAGCCGTGTCTTTATATGCTGTTTCTCATAAAAATTCTTAGAACGATAGAAGATCTGATTCTCTTTTATCTCGCCTGATAAGAGGTAGGAGATAAGAGGCCTGGAATAGACAGGATAGGGTTCTTCTGAGATCACTGTAATGGGAAGAGTGGCATCGACCTTTCGAATCGCCTCTATGGCTCCAATGGCTCCGGCTGAATTTCCGATAATGACCATTTCCATCATTTTATTTCAACCCACACCAATGCTTCGTTCGGGCATTTGGCCACACAGACAGGGGGGTCTTTCCCTCCACAAAGGTCACATTTTGAAGCCGCCTTTTTCTCCCGTACATCCCTCGAGATGGCTCCATAAGGGCAGACCATTACACACATCCAGCATCCTACACACTGCTCTCTATGGTGAAGGATCACTCCGGTTTGCTCATCCCGATAAAGGGCTCCACTCATACAGGCTTCCAAACAATAGGGTTCCTCGCAGTGACGACATGGAAGAGCGAAAGAGATCGATCCTTTCTCTTCGATCAGGATTCGAGGGAGAGGTCTTGGGGTCTCTCTTTTAAAGGCTTTTAAAATCTCTTTTGATCTGGAATGTTGCACAATACAATAAATTTCACAGAGACGACATCCCATGCAGACTTCTTCTTTAATAAAGATTCTTTTCATTTTTACCTTTCCATTGCCTTCCGGTCTTATCTGCCTGCTGGTAAAATCCCGAGGATCTCCAGTTCGGTATCCGTCAATCCGATTCCGCGAAGGGCTAATCGGTTTCCTCGAAGGGATTCAATGGCATTGATTCCCATTCCACCCAACATCTCTTTGATTTCATGGCTCCAGGCGTGGACCAGATTGACGAGCCTTTCTGTGGCCATTTCTGGATTCAATCGTTTCTGAAGATAAGGATCCTGGGTGGCAATTCCCCAGTTACACTTTCCCGTATAACATTTTTGGCACACATGACATCCCATTGCAATTAAGGCCGCCGTTCCGATATAGACTCCATCGGCTCCCAATGCAATGGCCTTAACCACATCGGCACTGTTTCTGAATCCTCCTGCTACAAGGATGGAGGCCTGGTGACGAATCCCTTCCTCTCGAAGCCTTTGATCAATAGAGGCTAAGGCAAATTCGATAGGAATTCCCACATGATCTCTGATGATCATCGGGGCAGCCCCTGTTCCTCCACGAAATCCATCAATCGCGATGATATCAGCGCCTGCTCTCACCATTCCACTCGCAATAGCGGCAGAGTGATGAACAGCGGCAATCTTAACAGAGATGGGTTTCGTATATCGGGTTGCCTCTTTTAAGGCATAGATCAGCATCCTCAGATCTTCGATGGAATAGATATCATGTTGGGGGGCAGGGGAGAGGGCGTCTGTGCCCCTCGGGATCATTCTCGTCTTCGAGATGTCCTCTACGACCTTTTCCCCAGGAAGGTGACCACCTATGCCAGGCTTCGCCCCCTGCCCGATCTTGATTTCAATAGCTGCGGCCGTATCGAGATACTCTTTATGGACTCCAAATCGGCCAGAAGCGACTTGGACAATCGTACTTTTCCCGTACTTGTAAAGATTGGGATGAAGACCTCCTTCGCCTGTGTTGTAATAGGTTCCGAGTTTTTCTGCAGCCTTGGCCAAAGCCTCACAGGCATTATAACTAATCGCTCCATAAGACATGGCCGAAAAAAGGATAGGGGTCTCGAGTTTTAATTGAGGAGGAAGTGGATTTTTTATCTGTAACCTTTCTCCACTATCATCCAATTCCAATTTCTCGGGTTTTCTCCCAAGATAGGTTCTCAGCTCCATGGGTTCCCTGAGGGGATCGATGGAGGGATTTGTGACTTGACTGGCATTGAGAAGGAGGTGGTCCCAGTAAACAGGATAGGGTCGATCATTTCCCATCCCAGTGAGGAGAACTCCCCCTGTTTCTGCTTGTTTAATAATGTTTCGAATAGCCCAGGGCGTCCAATTGGCATTTTCTCTAAAATCAAGAGGGTTTCGGCGAATGGTAAGGGCATTGGTTGGACAGAGGGTGACACACCGATGGCAACCGACACAGACCTCCTCACGAGAGGAAACCTCAAGGGTTTCAGGGTCATAAAGATGGGCTTCAAAGGCACACTGTCTAACACATACCTGGCACTGAATACATCGGCTTGGATTCCTCTCGATCTGAAATTCGGGCTCGAGATAACTCAAATTCACTTAGATGACCCTCCCTTAGCCATCCAATCACAGGCTCTCCTGCTTTTGGAGCCCAGACTCTATCCGGGGATGCACAGATTTCTCTTATTCCTGCCTCCTCACTTGCCATGTAAAGAGTTTCCCCCTTGCGGGCGGCAATAAGGGGCCTCAATTTAATCCTGTCATTAAGCCCAATGAGGCCATTTTTGTGGGCAAGGAGAATCGAAAAGGGGCCGTTTACCAAAGCACTTCCATAGATGATTCTGAGAGCTTTAATCACCTCCATATGCCCATCTCCACGGTCTATCTCGTCCCAGGTAGGTGGAGCCAAGACTTTACAGGCCATTTCAACAGGTAAATGGTGCCTTCTCAGAAGGAGGTCAAAAAGATAGGCCATCACCTCGGTATCAGTCATCAATGTACACCGATAGCCAAACATCTCCAGATATCTCCTGTTAATTCCATAGGAAGAGATTTCTCCGTTATGGACCACTGAAAAATCGAGAAGGGTAAAGGGGTGGGCTCCTCCCCACCATCCAGGGGTATTGGTTGGGAAACGACCATGGGCAATCCAGAGATAACCTTCATATTCTTCTAATCGATAAAACTTCCCCACCTCATCGGGAAAACCGACCGCTTTAAAGGTTCCCATGTTCTTCCCACTCGAAAAGACATAGGCCCCTTTAACCTCAGTATTGATCTTCATTACCATATGAACCATATAGTCTTCTTCCGAGGTTTCAAGTTCAAAAAGTCGGTTTTCATCAATCCCCACAAAATATCTCATCAGGAGAGGAGGATGGGTAATCCGTTTTGTTTTTCGGGTGGGGATTTTATCCTGGAGTTCGATCAATAAGGATTCGTTAAGAATTCGTTCAGCCTCCTCCTTGGCTTCTCTATCCTCATAGAGAATATGCAACGCATAGAAATCTTTCATCTCGGGATAGATTCCATAGGCAGCAAATCCCCCTCCCAAACCATTGGAACGCTCGTTCATCGAAGCAATGGATTGGATGATGGCCTCTCCGTTGACTCGCTTTCCATCTTCACAAATAAAACCTGTGAGGGAACAACCCGAGATCTCTTTTTCAAACCTATCTATTTTCTGTCCCATCCCTCTCACCCCTTAAAGAATAGGAAGATATTTTTCCAATTCAAACCGGGATACATGGGTTCGATATTCATCCCACTCTATCTTTTTATTTTGGATAAATTTTTGAAAGATATGATCCCCTAAGGTTTCCCTGACCAGTTCACTTTGTTCGGTAAGCTGAATCGCCTCGAATAGATTCCCTGGAAGAGATTCAATCCCGTGTCTCTTTCGGTCCTCTTCAGACATCTCAAAGATGTCCTCTTCCACGGGAGGGGGAAGCTCATAACCCTCTTGAATCCCTTTCAGTCCTGCAGCCAACATGACGGCAAAAGCTAAATAAGGGTTACAGGCTGGATCGGGTGAACGAAACTCAATTCGAGTTGCCTTCTCTTTCCCAGGTTTATACATGGGAACTCGAACCAGGGCTGAACGGTTTCTTCTGGCCCAGGAGATATAGACAGGGGCCTCATAACCCGGTACAAGCCTCTTATAAGAGTTGACCCATTGAGAGGTGATCGAAGTGATCTCCCTCGAATGTTTAAGAAGACCTGCGATATAGGATTTGGCTATTTTAGATAAATGGTATTCATCATGGGGATCGAAAAAGGCATTCTGATTACCTTTAAAGAGGGATTGATGGGTATGCATCCCACTTCCATTCTGACCAAAGATGGGTTTGGGCATAAAAGTGGCGTAAACTCCATGTTTGAGGGCAATCTCTTTCACGACCAAACGATAAGTCATAGCGTTGTCTGCCATGGTCAAAGCATCGGTATAACGGAGATCAATTTCGTGTTGACTCGGCGCTACCTCATGATGGCTATACTCTACCTTAATTCCCATGGCTTCCAGGGTCAGAATCGTTTCCCGTCGAAGCCCTGTGGCCACATCCAAAGGGGTTAGGTCAAAATAGCCTCCACGGTCAAGAATTTGAGTCCCATCATTGGATTTAAAATAGAAATATTCGAGTTCCGGACCCACATAAAATGTATATCCAAGATCCTCTGCTTTTTTAAGCGTCTTTTTTAAGACCCAACGAGGATCTCCTTTATAGGGTGTGCCATCTGGCTCATAGATATCCGCGAACATTCGCGCGACAGCATTCTCCTTTGGTCTCCACGGGATGATCTGGAAGGTCTTTGGATCGGGTTTGGCTACCATATCGCTTTCGTCAATTCTGGCATATCCCTGAATAGAGGACCCATCAAACCCCATTCCTTCTTCAAGGGCTCCTTCCAGCTCATCAATGGTGATGGCAAACCCTTTCAAGAAACCCAGGATATCGGTAAACCAAATCCGAATAAATTTGACATCGTTCTCTTTTGCCATTTTCAATACATACTCTTTATCCATGCTCCTTCCCCCTATGATAAATTAATTAAAAAGGCGTCTTTTATCCTTCATGGATTGGATTAGAAAGACGCCTTTGTCTTTTAAACTACCTCTTTGTAGTGATATCATTTCTTTAGCAAATAGGATGCCATATTAGGGCTTATTAAATCAGACGGGGAAAACGTTTTAACTTTATAGAAATTAAAAAGAATTTGGTCGTTTCCATTCAGGGGATTTTAATAGGAAAAGGAGGGATTGAAAAGGAGGGTGATGAAAATTAGGCAGGTTGATGAAATTTAGGAAAGATCGCTCGGTTCTGAAATCAGGACTTCTTTCTTAAGGCGATATCGTTCCATTTTACTCCGAAGAGTATTTCGATTGATCCCGAGAAGCTTAGCGGCTTGAATTTGATTCCCATTGGTCTTTTGAAGGGCTCTTAGAATGAGTTCTTTTTCAAGGAAGGAGATTAGATCAAGATCTTGGTTGATTGAGGGAGCTTTTAGGAGTTCTTCAAAAAGTGAATCAAGGAGATCTTCAAAGGTCTTTTTCTTCACCTCTTCTCTTATCTCCTTCTTTTCCTCTCTTAATTCAAGAAGGATCTGGTCTTCAAGGATCCATTCTCCGTGGCATAAAACCATTGCCCTTTTAATCACGTTCTCTAATTGCCTCACATTCCCAGGCCAAGAGTAGGAGACCATCTTTCTCATCGCTTCGGAAGTCATCCCCTGAACCTTCTTTTTAAATTCCAAATTGAATTTATTAATAAAATAATCGATCAAAGCGGGAATATCCTCTTTTCGTTCTCGTAGGGCAGGGAGATGGATGGAAACGACATTGAGCCGATAATAGAGATCTTCACGAAACGTCCCTTTGGCAATGGCTTCTTCCAGGTTTTTATTCGTCGCCACAATGAACCGAACATCGGTCTGGATCGTTTCTCTTCCTCCCAATCGTTCGAATCTTTTTTCCTGAAGAACCCTTAAAATCTTTGCCTGGGTGGAAAGAGACATGTCTCCGATCTCGTCAAGAAAGAGGGTTCCTCCATTGCACTGTTCGAGCTTGCCGATTCGTCGAAAGATGGCCCCTGTAAAGGCTCCCTTCTCATGGCCAAACAGTTCACTCTCAAGAAGCGTATCGGGAATGGCTGCACAATTCACAGGAAGGAAAGGCTGATTGGAACGAAGGCTATGATGATAGATTGCTCTGGCAAAGAGTTCTTTTCCTGTTCCACTTTCTCCTCGGAGAAGGACCGTGACATCGGTCGGTGCAATCTGTCCAATCAATTTATAGATTTCCTGCATTGTTGGAGAGGACCCCACGATTCTTTCTTTTCCTATCTCTTGCTCTTCCTCAAACACATAAGGAATCTCTTCTTTCATCATCTTTCTGAGTAAAAGGGCCTTCTCCACAAGTTCTTTCATCTTTGGAATGGAAAAGGGTTTCAGGATATAGTCAAAAGCCCCCCATTTCATGGCTTCGATGGCTGTCTCTGTGGTGCCATAGGCCGTCATCACGATCACCAGACTCTTAGGATCTTTGGCCTTCATCTCTTTTAACAGATCGATCCCATTTTGACCCGGCATTCGAATATCCATAATAATCAAATCGGGTGAATTCTGTTGAAAGAGAGAGATGGCTTCTTCTCCATTCTGTGCCGTCATCACAAGATAATGCTCCTCAAATATCCGCTTCAGGGAGTATCGAATAGCCTTATCATCGTCTACGATTAAGATCCTCTCCATGGATCATTCCCTCATCCTTCATTAGAGCAAGGAAACCAGAGAGTAAAGAGGGTTCCCTCACCTGGAGTACTTTCCACTTCTATCTTTCCACGATGGGCATCCACAATTCGGTGGGCAATGGAGAGGCCAAGACCCAAGCCGTTGTCTTTGGTCGAAAAGAAAGGATCAAAGAGCTTATTCATCGCTTCAGATGCGATGCCGACCCCAGAATCCTTGAACCAGAGTTTAATCCAGTCCCCCTCCTCGCAAACCTTGCCCCCTAAAGTTAAGGTTCCTCCTCGCGGCATCGCTTGGATTGCATTCAAGACGATGTTCAGGAAAACCTGTTTCATCTGTTCTTTATCCATGGTGATTGAGGGTAGGGGATGAAATTCTTTTTTAACAGAGATACGAGCTTTTTCAATCTGAGGCCTTATCAATTGAAGGGTTTCTTCTAAGATTTGAACCACCTCTGTTTTTTCGAAAAGAGGAGGAGAGGGTTTAGCAAACCGAAGAAATTGTTCCACAATATGATTGATTCGGCCAATCTCTTCCTCGATGACTTTAAGATCTTCCCGGTAGGGATATTCCATCGGAAGTCTTTCTTGCATGGACTGAATCAGGAGATTGATACTGGTTAAGGGATTTCGTATCTCATGAGCAATCCCAGCGGCTAACTGACCGAGGGCAGCTAACTTTTCCTGACGAAGCAGTTGGGCCTCAGCCCGATTGAGATCCTCCATTGTCTTTTTAATTTTCTCCTCCATCTCCTGACTTAACATTTTTAATTCTTCAACGATCGTGGTGTTGTGAATCGCTAAACCGGCCTGTTGGGAAAAGCTCATCATGGCTTCAAGGGCCTCTTGAGGAATGGTTTTACCCGGCTCAACATGATCTGCAGCAATTACCCCCAATGCTTTTTCTTTCGCAAGAATGGGAATGACCACGAGGGATTGGAGCTTCAGTTTTTCTTTAAGTAAAGGATTCACCCTCGAATCTTTTTGTGCATCGGGGATGACAAAGGGTTTCTTTTCGACCATGGCTCTTGCAATGATGCTATCCTCAGGGTCGATGGGAAGCTCAATCCCTTTGACCATCTCCTCATCTAACCCGACCGCCATTTTACATTCAAGGGTTCCTTTCTTTTCATTGACCATATAGAGTCGGGCTCGATCAAAGCCCGTATTTTTTATGACCCCCTCTAAAAGGAGTTTAAGAATCTCATTGATATCGAGAGCCCCCATCAGACCCGAGTTTTCAATACAGACAGCTGCCTGATTGGCGATGGTCATTAACATCTCTTCTTCAGCCTTTGAAAAGGCTCGGGGATAGGAGGTATAACAGTTAATCACTCCGATGACCCGATCTTTCACACACATTGGAACACTGAGCATAGACACCAATCCCTCTTTTTTGGCCAACTCCTTTTCCTTATAGAGAGGCTCTTTGAGAACATCCATAATGGTCATAGGCTTATTGTGGAGGGCCACATGACCCACGATCCCCTCTCCCATCCTCAAACTCCTCTCCTTTAAATATTCCTCACTCATACTCTGAGTCGCCTTTAATTTTAATTTCTGATCCTTCTCATCTAAAATCCAGAGGGAACAGATCTTCGAATCCATCACCTTGGCTGTAATGGTGACGATTAACCGGAGGACATCTCCAAGATAGAGCCCCGAGGCAATCGCTTTGCTGATCTCAAGAAGGGCATTGATTTCTTTCACCTCGAGATTCATTTCCATATCCTCAAGAAAAAGAAATAAGGGCGTCCTCTTAAAGACGCCCTTGTCCTTCATACTCCTTTGTATGTAGAAATTATTGCATAAAAAAGAGATTTTCGTCAAGAGAGAAGCCTAATCTCTTTGTCATTCATTCTTCAGTGAGGGAAGACCACTTCTTTGAAAGGATTTTATAATGAAATCCTCTGATGGGCCTCTTGATGAAACTCCTGGATGGATCTGACAGACATTCCTTTTTTGAGAAGGGATTCAATGCCATTGACCACCGCCTCTGCACCTGACAGGGTGGTCACGCAGGGAATATTATGGGCCGCCGCTTGACTTCGAATGGCCACTTCATCCGCTTTGGGTTTCTTTCCGCTTGGAGTATTAATCACCAGTTGGATCTCCCCGTTTTTCATTCGATCTACAATATTAGGTCTTCCCTCTCCCACTTTAAATACGGTCTCGACAGGCAATCCATTATTCATGAGGACCTTCGCTGTGCCTTTGGTTGCCACGAGTTCAAAACCGAGGTCCACCAATTTTTTTGCTACAAAAACGATGGGACGTTTATCCTTATTCATGACGCTCAGGAAAACCCTTCCTCTGGTTGGAATTTGGGCTCCTGCCCCAATTTGAGATTTAGCATAGGCCACTCCAAAATCCGTATCAATCCCCATGACTTCACCTGTGGATTTCATCTCCGGACCAAGGATGGTGTCAATTCCATAAAAACGATTAAAAGGAAAGACCGATTCTTTTACGGCAATATGACGAATTTCTACCTCTCTATCGATTCCTAATTCGGAAAGGGTTTTTCCCACCATCACCTTTGCAGCCACTTTAGCCCAAGGGATTCCTGTGGCCTTACTGATAAAAGGAATCGTCCGTGAAGCCCTGGGATTTACTTCTAAGACATAGATGATATCGTTTTTAATCGCATACTGGACGTTCATCAACCCTACTACCTGAAGTTCCTTGGCCAAGGCGTAGGTATTCTGTTTCAACTGCTCAATTTGTTCATCCGTTAAGGAGTAGGGAGGAGTGACACAGGCACTGTCACCAGAATGGATCCCAGCCTCTTCAATATGCTCCATGATTCCAGCAAGGATACACCGATTTCCATCTGCGACGGCATCCACATCGATTTCAATGGCATCCTCAAGGAATTTATCAATCAAAATCGGATGTTCTGAAGAAGCCTCTACCGCACGCTTTACAAATTCCTCCAGTGAAGGATCGTCATAGACGATCTCCATCGCCCTTCCCCCTAACACATAGGAAGGTCTCACCAGCACAGGATACCCAATCTCTTCGGCCACCCTTTTGGCTTCTTCGATGGAGGTGGCGGTTCCATTGGGAGGCTGGGTGAGTCCTAACTTTTTCAGAAGAGCCTGAAAGCGTTTTCGATCCTCTGCTCGATCAATATTTTCAGGGCTTGTTCCTATAATTTTGGCACCCATCTTCTCAAGGGGTATGGCGAGGTTTAGAGGGGTTTGCCCTCCAAACTGAACAATGATTCCATCGGGCTTTTCGAGATCAACGATATGTAGAACATCCTCAAGGGTTAGGGGTTCAAAATAGAGTTTATCGGAGGTATCGTAGTCTGTGGAGACCGTCTCTGGATTGGAGTTGACCATGATCGTTTCGTAGCCCAGCTCCTTAAGAGCAAAAGAGGCATGGACACAACAATAGTCAAACTCGATTCCCTGACCGATTCGATTAGGTCCTCCCCCAAGAATCATAATCTTCTTCTTTGAAGAGGGTTTTGCCTCATTTTCCAATTCATAAGTGGAGTAATAATAAGGGGTATAGGCTTCAAACTCAGCTCCACAGGTGTCCACTAATTTATAGGTCGGAAGAATTCCTTTCTCCATTCGCATCTTACGAATGCTTATTTCATCGAGGCCAAGAAGATGAGCCAGTTGAATATCTGAGAACCCAAACTCTTTGGCTTTTCTTAGCAGAGGCGTTGGGAGTTGGACCTGTTGTAAAGATCGGGATCCTCTCCAGAGCCCAAGGTCCTTGACCTTTGGGCCATGAGAGCGGATCTCCTGTTCTAACTGGACGATTTCTTCTATGTTTTTTAAGAACCAGGGATCAATCCTGGTGAGCTCAAAAATCTCTTCTAATTTCATCCCCCATAGAAATGCATCTCGAATATAGAAGATTCTCTCTGCATTGGGGATGGAAAGCCTCTTCTTGATCTTTTCAAGAATTTTATCCCTATGGGGATTCTCTCCTATCTCCTCGGGATAAGGGAGAATATCCCTCCCATCTCCGCCCAGTCCATATCTCTTAATCTCCAGGGAACGGAGTCCTTTTTGAAGAGCTTCCTTAAAGGTACGCCCGATGGCCATCGTTTCTCCCACAGACTTCATGGAGATCGTAAGGGTGGGGTCCACTCCGGGGAATTTCTCAAAGGTAAATCGAGGAATCTTCACCACACAGTAATCGATCGTGGGTTCAAAAGAAGCCGGCGTCTTTCGGGTAATATCGTTTGGAATCTCATCCAGGGTAAATCCTATCGCCAATTTTGCTGCAATCTTGGCAATAGGGAATCCTGTCGCCTTTGAGGCCAGGGCAGAAGAACGGGAGACCCTTGGGTTCATCTCGATGATGACCATCCGTCCATCTTCAGGACGAACGGCAAACTGAATATTGGACCCTCCGGTTTCGACTCCAATTTCGCGAATCGCACGAATGGCCGCATCCCTCATTCTCTGATATTCTTTATCGGTCAGGGTTTGAGCCGGAGCTACCGTAATGGAATCCCCTGTGTGGATACCCATAGGATCCAAATTCTCGATCGAACAGATAATCACTACATTGTCCTTCCTATCTCTCATCACTTCCAACTCGTATTCTTTCCAACCCATGACCGATTCTTCGATCAAAATTTCTCCGATCATGCTCTGTTCAAGACCCCGGGCGGCCATTTCCTCAAACTCTTTAATATTATAGGCGATCCCTCCTCCCGTTCCTCCCAGTGTAAAACTAGGTCGAATGACCAGAGGAAATCCAATCTCTTTAGCTACGTCGATGGCTTCTGAAAGGGAATAGGCAAAGCCACTCTTTGGGAGATCAATTCCAGCCCTCTTCATGGCCTCTTTAAATAGTTTACGATCTTCCCCCTTCTTGATGGCTTCATATTTAGCACCAATCATCTGAACACCGTACTGATCAAGGACCCCGGATTCATAAAGGGCTACGGCCACATTGAGGCCGGTCTGTCCTCCTAATGTGGGCAGGAGAGCATCAGGCCTTTCCCGTTCAATGATCTTAGTGACGACTTCTGGAGTGATAGGTTCGATGTAGGTTCGATCGGACATCTCAGGGTCTGTCATAATCGTAGCCGGATTCGAGTTCACCAGGACCACTTCAAACCCTTCCTCTTTTAAAGCCTTACAGGCCTGAGTCCCAGAATAGTCGAATTCACAGGCCTGGCTGATCACAATGGGTCCGGAGCCTATGATTAGAATCTTCTTGATGTCGGTTCGTTTAGGCATGGGAGTAATGCTTCATCATCTTTATAAATTCTTCAAATAGGTATTGGGTATCATGAGGTCCGGGAGAGGCCTCTGGGTGATATTGGACCGAGAAGATTGGCAATTTTTTATGTCTCATCCCTTCAAGGGTCTGGTCATTGAGATTGATCTGGGTGAGTTCAACTTCCTTAGGATCTAAACTTTCAAGATCAACACAGAAGCCATGATTTTGCGAAGTAATCATCACTCTTCCCGTTCGAAGATCTTTAACAGGTTGATTGGCTCCACGATGACCAAATTTAAGTTTAAAAGTTTTTCCCCCTAAAGCTAACCCTAATAATTGATGGCCAAGGCAGATTCCGAAAATGGGTTTCTGGTCCAGGAGCTCCTTGACCGTTTCAATAGCATAGGGTACTCCCTCTGGATCTCCAGGTCCATTGGAGAGAAGGATTCCATCAGGTTGATAAGAAAGGATCAGCTCCGTTTTTGAGGAGGCTGGGACGACAATGACCTCACAGCCTAACTGTCGAAGGGATCTAAGAATATTGTATTTAACTCCAAAATCCATCACCACCACCCTCATCTGTCTCTCAAGGGGAGATGGAGGAGGGGAGGGGAGGGAAAATTCTGAAAGGAGGCCTTCCTTCCACTCATAGGGAGTATCACAGGTGACCTCCTGGACTAAATCTCTACCGATGAGTCCCGGAGAAGCTTTTGCTTTTTCAATCAGCCGATTTCGATCCTGGTCTTCCGTGGAGAGGATCGCCTTCATCGCCCCTTTCTCGCGGATATGTTTAGTAAGGGCTCGAGTATCCATTCCCTCCACTCCCATCACACGATGGGCGACCAAGTATTCGGATAAGGAACATTCCCCCCGCCAGTTGCTAAAAAGGGAGCTATTCTCCTTGATAATAAATCCTTCCACCTTAGGAGTTTGAGATTCAATATCTTCTTTATTAATCCCATAGTTTCCGATAAGGGGATAAGTCATAATGACGATCTGACCTTTATAGGAAGGATCTGTCAGGATTTCTTGGTACCCTGTCATACTCGTATTAAAGACAAGTTCTCCTGTCTTTTCTCCAGGGAATCCAAAAGATTTCCCTTCGAATACGGTTCCATCTTCCAGGGCAAGAATGGCTGTGGGTTGAGATTTCATCTTTATTTTAAATAAAGGGTCCGGATTTCAAATCTCCCCATAAAAAAAAGACCCCCGATCCTTTTAAGGATCGAGGGTCTTCCAAATGGAATATCCAAGTTTTACCATAGACTTTTACAATTTATTTTATAATTACCATACCGATTTCTTTTTGTCAAGAATTGGAAAGGAGAGTTCTGAAAAAGTATTTAAAACGAGTTTTACAGACTGGGGAGGTGGGGTGGAGAGGCATTCGAAGGGTTTGGAACCCTACCTCCCCAGTCTTTCTATGACTTTTTCAGAGGTCTCGAAAGGGCGAATCCAATCCCCACTTTCGGGCTTATCTTTTACCTCTGAATGATGGATTAGGATAAGAAATTTATTAGAATTAAGACATTTGGTTAAGGAGGGCTTTTTTAAAATGGTCTATTTTAAACCGATCCGTGATCTTTTCTCCCCATTCGTCTTGTACATAAAAGGTGTCGATAATTTGATTCCCCAGGGTGGAAACTTTTGCAAAATGGATGTTACATCCGTGATCAGTAAGGGTACGGGTAATCTCATAGAGAATGCTCATCCGATCTTCTCCGATGACTTCAATGAGGGTATAGAAATTGGAATCTTCGTTGTTAATTTTAACTTCCTTTTTTACTTTGGGGATCACTTTCGGTGTTAATCTGGGAGGTTCTTTTCTCTTTGAGATCAAATCGTTTAGGGGAATCTTTTTGACAAGGACTCTATGTAAATCTTTTTTGAATCCTTCAAGGCGTCTTTCCATCTCTCCGGTCAAATCTTCGACCCAAAAAGTATCCAGAGCGATTCCATTCTCCCAGGTATGGATCTGTGCTTCAAGGATGTTGATTCGATTTAAAAACATACAACCCGTTATTTTGGAAAAGAGCCCGTACTGATCTTTTGTGCAGATCGTCAACTTTCCACGTCTCCCTTGATCGATCACCCATTCCACCTTGAAGGGATGCGTCTCAATCGATCGGGCCATTTCCATATGATGAACCACTTCTTCTGAAGGATAACAGGAGAGATAACGAAGGGGAAGGAATTCGAAATATTCAGAGGCCTGGGGAAGAGGATCACATTTTAAAGTAAGCTCGCCAGGAGGACCCTTTTCAAGGAGATGAGAAGTTTTAAGAAAGAGTTCCATCAGAAGGCTATTTTTCCAAGGGGTCCAGGCCTCTGGTCCTACGGCTCGAATATCTGAAAAAGTTAAAAGGTAAAGCATCTTTAATCGATGTACCTCCTGGATTTGTTTAGCAAAACGTAAAATGACCTGCTCATCATGGAGATTTCTTCGAAAAGCGACCTCCAGCATCAATAGATGATGCTGAATTAGAAAACCGATCTCCTCTTGCTCCTCTTTTGAAAGTCCCATCTGCCGTGCAATCCTCTCTCCTAAAGCAGATCCGATCAAAGAATGATCCCCTTCTCCTCCTTTCCCGATATCATGGAGTAAGGCTGTAAGGAAAAGGATTTCCAGTTTTTTCCAACTCTTTCATCAGGGTGGTCAGAAGAAGATACTCCTTCTCATAAAACCCATTCTTCAACTTTTCCAACTCCCCTACAGCCAAAATGGAATGGAGGTCTACCGGATGGATATGATAAAGATCATAATGGACTAATCCTTCTATTTCTGAGAATTCGGGAATATATCGGGATAATATTCCAAGATGGTGCATTTTTCTAAGGAGAAGGCCGAGATCTTTTCTTCTGTGGAGAAGAGAAAGAAAGATGTGATTCACTTTTTCTGAAGTTCTAAAACGATCGTCGAGAAAAGGGAGGACCTCGAGGATCGCCTCTTCCAGTCGAAAATCCATGACCACTTTATAAGATTGGCAATATTGAAAGAGGGTCATCAGTTGAGTAGGATCTCTTTTTAAAGCCATCGGATGAAGAAGACGAATTTCTCCAAAGGCGATTTCAAAATTCTCATCCATTCTTTTTCGTCGGAAGGATAGGAACGTTTTCTTGAAAGGGGAGGGCTCCCGGAGGATGTGGTTGAGTAGATCTTGAGCAAAGCTCGCAATCCTCTGGGCAGAGAGGTGATATTGTCTCATCATCTCCTCGATCCCCTTCGTCCCATTAGGAAAACCAAGAAGGGGGGCTATTTTTTCCTGAAGCTCAAAAGTGAAATCCTCTTGTTTTCTAACCTCAATCCTCCAATTCCCTCCTTGACATTAGGCTCCAGAGTGTAGTGAGGATCCTCATATTTTTTGTGACGAAGATGAAGTTCTTGGTTCAGGAACCCGGCAAATGTTTTAATGGTTCGATGGAGAATCTTTTTAGAGAGGGAGTCATTTAAATTTCGAAAGAGATCATATTCCCCATCGAGATAACGCCCGTCGATTAAGCTGGTTTTTATATATAAATCGGATTGCGCCATCTTGAGGCACTCATGGATCGACCTTGAGCTACAACTCACTTCTAATCCCAGATCCCATAAAGGATAGAGGATTCGTTCAATGAAAGGAGAGAGCGCCTCGCCTTGGGAATAAGAATGAAGGAGAAGTAAGTCAATATCTGAATAAGGGGCCAATTCTTCCCTTCCATACCCTCCTACCGCCATTAAACAGACCGACCCCACCGATTCATGAGCCTGGGCCAATTGAAAGGCTCTTCGAGCGAGATGATCGATCTTGTTTGAATACCCGTGCAGAGCCTCTTCTGGAGAAATAAGGAAGGTTAGAGATCCGGCGATTCGATTTCGGGTCTGAATCAACTCCTCTTTGGTGATCCCTAATTTATCAAAGGGCGTCTTTCCCCCGTTCACCTGTTCGAATTCGGATCACCTCCTCCACAGAGGAGACGAAGATCTTTCCGTCTCCGATCTTTCCTGTTCTTGCCACCCATTCAAGATTCTCCACGACTTGAGAGACCATTTCATCCGCTGTCACGAGTTCGATTTTAACCTTGGGGAGGAAACCAATCTTATATTCGGTTCCCCGATAGACCTCTGTATGGCCTCTCTGCCGCCCGAAACCTTTCACCTCAGTGATGGTCATTCCTTGAACCCCAATTTTTGTTAAGGCATTCTTCACCTCATCGAGTTTAAAAGGTTTGATAATGGCCTCAATCTTTTTCATTGACCCTCCCCTCTATTCATTCTCTCATCTCCTTTTGGATAAATGAGAGGGTAAGGATTCATTTTAGAATGAATACCCTGATTCCCCATGTTGAGTGAGATCAAGACCCGTGATTTCATGCTCTTCACTGACCCTCACTCCCATTGTCCAATCAAGAATTTTTAATAGGAGGTAGGTTACAATAAAAGAGTAGACCCATGCGGATAGAATACTCAGGCCCTGAATGGCAAGGAGAGTTGGATTGCCGAAGAGAAGACCGTCACTTCCAGCAGAATTGATGGCCTTCGAGGCAAAAAGACCTGTTGCCAAGGCCCCCCAGGTTCCTCCCACTCCATGAACTCCCACCACGTCTAATGAATCATCGTATCCGAGCCCCGTTTTGGCGTTTATTGCAAAATAACATAAGATTCCTGCCCCAAGGCCAATAAGGAGGGCTGAGAGAGGACCTACAAAGCCGGATGCAGGAGTGATCGCAACTAATCCTGCTACTGCCCCAGAGATAGCTCCGAGGACAGTAGGGTTGCCGCGGTAAACCCACTCTGTCATCATCCATGACAACGCAGCCGCAGCCGTAGAGATATGGGTGACCACAAAGGCTTGTGTGGCTAATGACCCGGAGCCGAGGGCACTTCCTCCATTAAACCCAAACCATCCAAACCAGAGGAGGGCTCCACCCATACAGGTCATTGTAAGGTTATGAGGAGGCATGGGGTTTTCTCCATATCCCTTCCTTTTTCCAACGACTAAGGCTGCGGCTAAAGCCGCAACCCCCGAACTGATGTGAACGACCAATCCACCTGCAAAATCCAGGGCTCCTAAATTTCTCATCCACCCACCCATCCCCCAGACCCAATGAGCCAGGGGATCATACACAAAAGTAGCCCAAAGAATAAGAAAGACGAGATAGGTTTTAAATTTAAATCGTTCCGCAAAGGCCCCTGTGATCAGAGCGGGAGTAATGATGGCAAACATCATCTGAAAGATCATAAAGGCTTGATGAGGAATAGTAGGACAGTAATCTGGATGAGGCTCAAGCCCCACCCCTCTTAGCCCAATCCAATCCAGACCTCCGATGATCCCTCCGATATCAGGTCCAAAGGCAAGGCTATAGCCATAGAGTACCCATTGAAGGGTGATGACACCTAAGGCAATAAAGCTCTGCATCATTGTTCCTAAAACATTCTTACTTCGAACCATTCCGGCGTAAAAAAGGGCTAATCCAGGGGTCATCAACATGACCAGGGCAGAAGAGATGAGCATCCAAGTCGTATCACCTGTATCAATCTTCATTTTGATCCTCCTATTGATGTCGGTTTGGTCCGCATGGAATTTGAGGTTTTCATCCTTAGAAATTTTTCAAAAAATTTCAGGCTTCTTCTGGTGTAAGTTTCGATATGGATTTCCGTTTCGGTGAGGAGTTGGGATTTCGAAGGATGGGTTTGAGGCTCTCTATGAAAATCATCTTCATAGGTTTCCAACCATTCTCTGATCATTTCTTCAGTGATCTCAAGATGAAACTGGAGAGCATATGCCTTTTTCCCATAAATGAAGGCTTGATGAGGAATGAGGGATGAGGTGGCAAGGAGTTTTGCTCCTTGAGGAAGTTCAAATGTGTCTTCATGCCATTGAAATACTGGAAAATTCTTTGGGAAATGGGAGAAAAGGGTATCCTGAATCCCCTCGTCTGTTAATTCGACTTCTGACCATCCAATCTCTTTTATAGGACCCTTAAATACCTTGACCCCAAGGGTCTTAGCTATAAGTTGGGCTCCAAGACAGATTCCTAAAACCGCTTTTCCTTTTTGTATCGCTTCTTTGATAAGAAGGCCTTCTTTTTTTAAGAAGGGGTAACGGTCCTCCTCATAGACATTCATTGGGCCTCCTAAAATGATGAGATGGCTGAAATGATCAATCTTAGGAATACAGGAAGAGGTTTCAATACTTAGAATCTCATAAGGAGTCTTTATGCCATTTAATACATATTCAATTATTCCGGGACCTTCAACCTCAATATGTTTGATAATAAGAACGCTCATTTTTTAAATTTGCCTTTTGGATTTAATGATCAGCAATCTCTATACCAAATTTATAATGGGGGATAAAAAGAGATGAAAAAGTCAAGATTATTAGAGTGTTAAATTTATCGGTGAGATTTTTACACGGAATACAGGGAGAGAAAATTCTGTTTAAAATTAGGCAAACTGATGGAAATTAGGCTTTGGAAATTTTCGGTCCGAGAGGGGAGATTCCAAAAATCGGTAATGAAAAATCCCCCTCGGACCCATTTCCTATTAACCCAAGATTTTATCTACCTCTTCTTGATCCGCTTCCATCACATAAGGAATACCAGAAACCTCGGCCGCTTCACGGGTAAGGGCACAGAGATCATCTCTTGTGATATATTTTAAGGCAAACTTTCTCGCCCCTGCCATCAACTGTTGAAGCCCAGCATTGAGACGATCAAAATAAGTAATCATCCCGATGGCACCTGTAGGGATTCGTTCGAAATCCTTTCCAAATTTCTCCTTCAATTTAGCCGCGAGGATAAAAATATGATCTACGTCGGTCCCGAATTTAGCAATATCTGCAGGAACTTTTCCTTTCTTAATCATCTGTCCAATGGTATTACCCACCATTGCAGCTGTCATCGATGCTCTCCCGAGGCAGATGGCTTTAATATAAGGAGCGGCAAGGGCAAGGGCCTTAAAGATATGGTCTTCAAGAGAAAGGCCACCGGCCATGGCGCAGGAGGGGATATAGGCACCCTTTTGATCCAATCTTTTTAGACATCGATAAAGCCAGCTTTCAAGATAGACGGTTGGTATTCCCCATTCATTCATCATCCTCCAGGGGCTCATCCCTGTACCTCCTCCTGCTCCATCTACTGTCAAAAGATCGATCTGGGCATCAGAGGCATATTTAACGGCCCTGGCCAGATCCGCAGGTCGATAGGCCCCTGTTTTAAGAGAAATATGTTTTACACCGATTCTCCTGAGCCTTTCCACTTCTTTGTGGAAACCTTCCTCATCGACCATTCCGAGCCTTGAATGTCTTTCAAATTCTTTAAAATCTCCCTGTTTAAAAGCCTCCTGGATCACAGGATCCTCAGGATCGGGAAGGACAATATAGCCTCTACTCTTCAGCTGGAGGGCTCTTTCTAAAGTAGGAAGTTTAACTTCCCCACCAATGTTTTTGGCTCCCTGTCCCCATTTAGGTTCAATGATTTGGACCCCCAATTTCTCGACCACATATTCAGGAACTCCTAATCTCCCATCCTCCACATTATATTGAACAATGATACCTCCTTCTCCATCATACCATTGCTGAAATGTTCTGACCCGACGTTCCATTTCGGGAGATCTTACGACATGTCCATTCTTGAATTCAGCCTGAGGATCCATCCCACAGACATTCTCTCCTACCACGACCAGAGTTCCCGAGATGGCTGCAGCAATAGCCATGGATTCCCAGTGGATTCTTGCAATATCGGTGGAGCCAAGGGCACCCGTAAAATAGGGTACTCGCATCTGGATTTTCTCTCTGGCTCCTATTTCAGTAGAGATGTCCACTGAGGTGAAGGTAGCATGGTCTGGATCGGCTGGGGCTCCCACCGCCCCAACACAGGATCCTTGAATATTAAAATGAGAAAAATCCACCGGGTAATCCTTTTCGGAGCCTGCGGTGATTTTTGCAAAAGGTTGGGGATAGAGAATCTCCCTTCCTCTGAGAGCAGAACGACCAACCTCACAGGGCCCGGGGCAACCATCCAAACAGGTGACACAGATCCCGGAACTGGGTGCAGGTTCTACACGGTTCTTAGTAAAGGTGGCTGGACTTCGATTTGGCTTTGTAAAGGTCATCTCTCTTCATCCTCCTTTAAAGAGTAAGATGAAAATGAAGTTGACCCCATTGTCAGTATTACGCCTTTGTAAAAAAAAGGGCGTCAATTTCTTTGACGCCCTTGTCCTCAATACTCCATTGTATTGATTGACAATTTTCTTAATATAAATAAAATTTTTTGTCAAGAGTTCAATTTGTGTTATTCCAAATTTCAATTGTCGCGTTTTTCCAAGTTAGAATTGTCGCCTTGG
>JBBIMX010000024.1:0-31583 GCA_037444165.1 Deltaproteobacteria bacterium
TTGGTGGCGGTGCAGGGATTCGAACCCCGGACTCTGCGGATATGAGCCGCATGCTCTGACCAGCTGAGCTACACCGCCAAACCCATTCCATTTTTAATAAATTCTTTGGAAGTTGTCAATATATGACTTTTTACACAAGTAATCAATCCCTCTTAAATTTTTTCCCCTTTCAGTGAGGGAATACTTACATAAGGAATAAAAAATGAAGATAGCCTATTTTGATTGTTTCTCGGGTGCAAGTGGAGATATGATTCTGGGGGCTCTGATTGATGCAGGTCTGAGCTCTCGCCAACTAAAGGAAGAATTGAAAAAACTCAAAATTCCAACCCTTTCATTGAAGACAAAAAGGGTTTTAAGAGGAGGACTCTTCGGGACTCGAGTCCTTGTAGAGGGCAAGGGTGAGAGAAAAACCCATCGGACTTTGAAGGAATTACTCAAGATCATCGATCGAAGTCGTTTAGAGCCACCGATCCAAGAAAAAACAAAGAAGATTTTGGAAAGAATCGCCTCGGTCGAGTCGAAGATCCACCGAAAACCGGTGGAGGAGATCCATTTCCATGAGATTGGAGGTCTCGATTCTTTGGTCGATATTGTGGGAGCGGTTTGGGGAATGGAGCAGCTTCAGATCGAGAAGGTATATGTCTCTCCAGTCAATGTGGGATCCGGGTTAGTAAAGTGCGAACATGGGATTCTCCCTGTCCCAGCCCCCGCCACCCTCGCTTTAATGGAAGGAAAACCTATTTATTCTTCCGGAGTAGAAAGAGAACTCCTCACTCCTACAGGGGCAGCTCTTCTTACTTTTTTAGGTTCTGAATTTGGCCACATTCCACGGATGAGGATAGAAAAGGTGGGATATGGAGCAGGAAAAGATGATCTTACCCACCCCAATCTTCTTCGATTGATGATAGGTCGTCTTGAGGGTCTATCCGAAAATGAAAGAGTCACGATTATTGAAACGAATATCGATGATATGAATCCACAGTTTTACGAATATGTAATGGATAAATTACTGAGAATGGGAGCATTAGAAGTTTTCCTCACCCCCCTTCTTATGAAAAAGAACCGGCCTGCTACCCTCCTCACCGTTCTCTCTTCTCCAGATAACCTTTCGCCTATTATTGATTTTTTAATGAGAGAGACCACCACCATAGGGGTAAGATGGAGAGAAGAAACGAGGTGTTGTGCTGCGAGGAAGGTGATAAGCCTTGAAACGAAATATGGCCCTCTCCGATTTAAATTAGCCAGTTGGAAGGGAGAGCCGATCAACCTTTCCCCCGAATATGAGGACTGTAAAAAATTGGCCCTCACTCAGAACGTTCCGCTTAAACAAATCTATGAGGAGGCTAAAAAGGTCGCTCTCCTTTTTCAAAAAAGATCATAACGTCTTCTTATTCCAATTCGATCCTTCTATTGAAAAGTTTGGCTTGGAAGTTTATATTTAATTCAGGAGGCTACAGTGAAATGAAAAAAATGAGGTTTTCTATTGGTTTGGTTTTAATTTTAAGTGTGTTTCTCTTAGCCCCCCAAGGTTTTTCGGGGGAGAAAAACAGCCCACCCATCATTACCCATTCTTTTGCCATTGAAAAAGGGCCTTACGGATCCATCCTGAAACTTTATCTTGAAGCTGAAGACCCTGATGGAGATATGTTCAGGGTGGCTACAGTGGTCGATCAGATTGGATTTGGTCGCTATCCAACCGATTGGATCATCCTGAAACCCCAGTTCCGGAAATCATTACGTGGGTATCTCCAGTGGAATACCTTTAGCTCCAACACCCCTTATTTGAGAGAATGGACCTCCATCACCATAAGAGTTTCGATCTTTGATAAAGCAGGAAATGAGAGTAACGAAGTGATTTTCCCATTTTCATTTGAAACCGTGAATCCTAAATCTGTTTCTATTCAGCCTCCCTCTCCTTTTGACCAAAGAGATTTGCCCCGATTAGGGAATATTCATATTCATCTGTACGAACCGACCTTGATGGGGAATGACAGGGGGGTAAGGGAAGATTAGATTAAATTTTAGGCTAAATTCATAAAGGAAGGAGGAGACCGATGAACTCTTTTTTAAAAAGAAAAGCGGGATGGACAGCCGTATTCCTTTTCGTGTTGGTCCTTTTTCTATTAGGGGGATGTTCCACCCTCTCTCGAGAAAAGAGGGAGGAGGCTGCAAAAGATACGCTCGGGGGAAAATACTATTATTTTGAAGATGTTCAAGTCCCCCAGGAACTCAATTATAAACAGAAAAGATCTTTTGTTTATGAAACCCCGAGATTTAAAGCCGGAGTTCTATTTTTCACCAAATGGAGACTCGATTCGGACTCCCTCATCGACTTTTTTGTCTATTCCATGGAAAAGGATAATTGGAAGTTGATTAATAGCTATAAAGGGAAAGAGTCCATCCTTAATTTTTCGAAACCTGAAAAGAGTTGCATGATCAAGATCGTGGAGAAATGGTGGGGGAATACAGAGGTTGAAATCCGAGTAGGGCCCACCGGTGAAAAATAGAAAGGGAATAAGGAATCCCTCCATGAGCGGACAGGATGTTAGACGCTCAGGTTAGACGCACCATTGACCAGTACCACCTGTTTCATGATGGCGATCGAGTCATCGTAGGAGTCTCGGGTGGGTTGGATTCGATGGTTCTCCTTTATCTCTTGAATTCCTTCATCGAAACCTTCCACCTTATCCTTATTGTGGCCCATGTGAACCATGGCCTTCGAATTGGAGAATCAGAGAGGGAGGCTGAGTTTGTTCAAAGGGAAGCTTCGAAGCTGGGCCTTCCCTTTGAGTACGGAAAGTTTGATGTGAAAGGGTTCCAAAAAAGAGAGGGATTATCTCTTGAGGATGCGGCGCGAAAGATTCGTTTTAAGTTTTTTGAAGAACTCCTTCATAAACATCGGGCTCAAAAGATTGCATTGGGACACCATGCCGATGATCAAGTCGAGACGATTCTTTTAAGATTATTGAGAGGGGCTGGAGTGAGAGGATTAAAGGGGATGCTTCCTCTAAGAGACGGAAAGGTGGTCAGACCTCTTCTTGAGGTTTGGAGGAGGGAGATAGAGTCTTTTGCTAAAGAAAAAGGAATCCCCTATCTGATCGATTCTTCCAATATTCAAAGGGATTATCTTCGAAATCGAATCCGACTGGATCTCATTCCTTGGATTGAGAAAGAGTATCAACCCCATTTCAAGAAGATCCTTTTAGGGACGTCAAAGATCCTTCGCCTCGAAGATGATTTTATGCAGAGGGAGGCGGAAAAGGCATTCCAGGGGTTGGTCCAGGAAAAAGAAGGGGGATTCGCCTTTAAATTTTCCGATTATCAATCACTCCATCCGGCCTTGCAATGGCGGCTGATCGGAAGGCTCTTAAAAATAGGCGGGTATGATGAAGGAGGAGAAGAGATCGTGGTGAATCAGCGACGAATCTTTGAAAGATTCTCTCATCCTCCTGCGAGTTTCTCATTGCCGCTCTCAGAGGAATCTTTTCTGGAAAAGAAATATAATTGGGTATTTTTAAAGAAAGGGAAAATGGAGGTGACCCCTCCTTTCGAGGTAGAACTCCCTGTTCCAGGTCGAACCTATATTAGAGAGATCCAGAAGGAAGTAGAGGTAGAAAAGAGGCAGAGGGGATTTTTTGAAGAAGACAATGAGCGCTCTCCCAATATGGCCCTTTTTGATTTTCAAAAAGTTTGTTTTCCCCTGAAGGTCAGAAATGTTAGACCGGGGGATCGATTTCAGCCTTTGGGATTGAAAGGAACTCAAAAAGTAAAGGAGTATTTTATTAATCATAAGATTCCAAGAATAGAAAGGTCAAAGATTCCCCTCTTAATCTCTGGAGACAGGATTGTCTGGATTGTGGGTCATCGGATTGATGAAAGATTTAAAATTACCCCTGAGACAAAAGAGGTTTTAAGAGTTCGATTCATTTGAGAATCCTCTTCTTTTTTCCTTCCTAAATTGACCTTCATTGTGGGCAATCCATCACTGAAGGGTGGATCTCGGGCTTATTCCCTATTTGAGTGAGGGCTTACCGGTATGGTTCAGGAGAGCTCTGAAAAAGTCATAGAAAGACTGGGGAGGTAGGGTTCCAAACCCTTCGAATGCGGGCATTGAGAAGGGAATTTGCTAACTATAAAACTCGTTTTAAATACTTTTTCAGAAGTCTCTTCAGAAATCCTTGACAACCAAAAAGGGGTAAGTTAATGATTAATAATTCCTATAGAAAAAGTATGATTTTTAACTTATGAAAATTTCAACAAAAATTAGATATGGGATTAGGGCAATGGTTGAACTCGCTTCCAGTTATGGAAAGGGTCCGATTGAACTAAAAGAAATTGCCAGAAGGGAAGAGATTTCATTAAAATATCTTGAGCAGGTCTTTATTCCCCTTCGAACAGCTGGTTTGATAAAATCCATTAGAGGCTCAAGAGGTGGATATTCCTTGGCGAAGTCCCCATCTGAGATCTATCTCTCAGAGATTGTAGAGGTATTAGAAGGTCCCATTGAAATAGTGGATTGTTTAAGAGATTCGAAAAACTGCCGCAAAGCTTCCCATTGCGTAACCCGAGAGGTCTGGAGAGAGGTTTCTCAGGCAATTCAAAATATCCTCTCATCTATTACCTTAGAGGAATTGTTAAATCGAAAGAGAGGAAAGGAAGAGATGGTCACGCCACTCTATCAAATATAAAAGGAATAAGAGGTAGGGGGAAAATGGCTAAGACAATCGAAGAAATTAACGAAAAGATTAAGAAGGGGAAGGTCGTCGTCTTCACTGCGGAAGAGATTATCGACTTTGGAAAACAAAAGGGAGTAAAGAAGGCAGCCCAAGAAGTCGATGTGGTGACCACAGGAACCTTCGGCCCCATGTGTTCCTCAGGTGCCTATTTTAATTTAGGGCATACCAAACCCAGAATTAAATTGGGAGGCGGAAAGGTTTATCTTAATGATGTTCCAGCCTATCCAGGACTGGCGGCGGTCGATTTTTTCTTAGGCGCTACGGCGATTCCAGAGGATGATCCACGAAACAAGATTTATCCCGGGAGATTTTCTTACGGGGGAGGGCATGTGATCGAAGAACTCGTTTCAGGTAGGGATGTGAGGCTCGTGGCAATGGCTTATGGAACAGACTGTTATCCCAGAAAAAGTCTCGAGACGTATATTTCTTTAAAGGATCTTAATGAGGCAGTGCTGTTTAATATTCGAAATGCTTATCAGAACTATAATGTGGCCGTGAATCTTTCGGATCGGGTTCTCTATACTTATATGGGAATGCTTCAGCCTCGATTAGGAAATGCAAACTATTGTAGCGCAGGGCAGTTAAGCCCTTTGCTCAACGATCCCTATTATAAAACGATTGGGATTGGGACGAGAATCTTCCTGGGAGGTGGAATTGGTTACGTCGTTGGCAGCGGGACACAACATAATCCAAATGTAGAAAGGACCGAAAGAGGGGTTCCCAAAATGGGGGCAGGGACCCTCTCAGTAAAAGGGGATCTAAAAATGATGAGTTCCAAGTGGCTTCGGGGAACTTCTTTTATAGGATATGGACCGACTTTGACCATAGGAATTGGGATTCCTATTCCCATCCTCGACGAGGAGATTCTGGAATATACGATGGTTCGAGATGAAGACATCTGGGCACCGGTGATAGACTATAGCGAATCCTATCCCCAGATGATCTCAGAGCCCTTAGGATGGGTCAATTATAAAGAACTTAAGAGCGGGAAAATCTTGGTTCAAGGTAAAGAGGTCCCTACCTCCGGACTCTCCAGCTACTTCAAGGCAAGGGAGATTGCCCAGATTCTGAAAGAATGGATTCAAATGGGGAAGTTCTTTTTAACTAAACCGGTGGAACTTCTTCCTTCCGTGGATTCTGGAATCATTTTTAAACCCTTCAAAGAGAGGCCTATTAAAAAGAGATAGGGGAAGGAAAAGGAGGCCGTGATGCAAAAGAGAAGAGTCGTGTTCAATTATCCTCCTCATGTGGTCGAGCAACCTGTGATCTCCAAACTGGTCAAAGATTTTGATTTAACCGTGAATATTTTAAGGGCCCATATCACCCCCAAGGAGGAAGGAAGATTAGTCTTAGAGATTACAGGGAAACGACAGGCCTTAGAGGCAGGTCTTCATTATATCAAGGAATTGGGCGTAGAGGTTCAACCCTTAGCTCAGGATGTGAAATGGTATGAGGATCGTTGTACCCATTGCACCGCATGTGTTTCTATTTGCCCTCCAAAAGCATTAGAGGTTAACCGAATGACGATGGAAGTCTCTTTTAAAAAGGAAAGGTGCATCGCCTGCGGTCTCTGTATTTCAGCCTGCCCCTATCGAGCCATGGAGATTCTTTTCTAAGAATGAATCATCCCAGAAGAAAAAAAAGAGTCGTCGTGGCCATGAGTGGAGGAGTCGATTCGAGTACCGCCGCAGGGATCCTCAAAGAAAGGGGATTTGAAGTCATCGGGGCAACGATGTGTCTCGGAAGAATCCATCAAAATTCGATCGGAGGAAGGAGATGTTGTGATGCCTCCAGTATTGAAGATGCGAGAAGAGTCGCCCTTCGATTGGGGATCCCCTTTTATGTCTTTGAATTAGGCGAGGATTTTGAAAAAGAAGTGATTCAATATTTTTGCAGCGAGTACCTCTGTGGAAGGACTCCTAATCCGTGTATCCTCTGTAACGAGAGAATCAAATTCGGATCCTTTTTAAATAAAGCCCTGGAAATGGGTGCAGAGTATGTGGCTACGGGCCACTATGCTCGTATAGAGTATGATGAGACGGAGGGGGAGTATCTCCTAAAGAAGGGGATAGATCGGAGAAAGGATCAATCCTATTTCCTTTTTTCTTTAAAACAATCTCAACTTCACCACATCCTCTTCCCGTTAGGAGAGTTCAAAAAAGAGGAGGTTCGAAAGAAAGCTTTTTACTTCGGGCTTCCTATCCATAATAAACCCGAAAGCCAGGAGATTTGCTTTATTGCCGAGAATTCCTATCACTCTTTTCTTACCGAAAGAATAAAGAATTCTCTTCTTCAACCTGGCCCCATTTTTGACCAAGATGGGAATCTTTTGGGAAGACATAAAGGGATTGCATTCTATACGATTGGTCAACGAAGAGGGCTCGGTTTAGCAAAAGGAAAGCCTCTTTATGTGATTGGAATGGATCGGGAGAAGAATGCCATTTTCGTTGGCGAGGAACGAGAGGTTTACCGGAAGACCTTCGTGGTGGATCACTTAAATTGGATCTCCTCAAAAAATATAGCGTTGTCGCTCCCTGCCCAGGTGAAGATTCGATACAATCACGCAGGGGCAGAGGCTCTGGTCTCCTCCCGAGGAGAAGGGGAGTGGATCGTCCAATTTAAGCTCCCTCAAAAGGCTATCACTCCTGGGCAGGCAGCGGTTTTCTACCAGGAGGATAAAGTCCTTGGAGGAGGATGGATTAAGGAAGTGATGGATTAAAGGGAGGGGAACATCGGTTAGAACGATGGAGCTGAATTTAGCCGACAAGATGAGAAAGTTAAAAGAGATATTGAAATCCATGAATAAGGTACTGGTGGCCTTTTCAGGGGGTGTGGACAGCTCCTTTCTCTTAAAGGTGGCCAAAGATAGCCTTGGAGAGAAAAACGTTCTTGCAGTGACGGCCACCTCTCCCTTATACCCTCAAAGGGAATTGGAATTTGCCAAGAAAATAGTGAGAGAGATTGGAGTAAGACATATCCTCATCGAGTCCAACGAACTTAAGATTGCGGGATTTTCTGACAATCCCATCCATCGATGCTATCTTTGCAAAAAAGAGCTTTTTAGTGAATTAAGGAGAGTCGCTGAAGATGAAGGGTTCTTCCATATTGTAGAAGGTTCGACATTAGATGATGAGAGAGACCATAGACCGGGTAAGATGGCGATTAAAGAATTGGGGATAAAGAGTCCTTTAAAAGAGGCTTTATTTTCAAAAAAGGAGGTGAGAGAGGCCTCCAAAGAGCTCGGGCTTTCTAATTGGGATAAGCCATCCTTTGCCTGTTTGGCTTCAAGATTTCCATACCATAGCAAGATTACGGAGGAGGAACTGAGAAGGGTAGACGAGGCGGAAGAATTCTTGATTCGTTTAGGATTTAAACAGGTAAGGGTTAGACACTATAGAGATCTGGCGAGGATTGAACTGGATCCGGAGGAGATAGATCGGTTGATAGGAAAATCTTTAAGAGAGAAAGTGGTCAACCATTTTAAAAAAATTGGATATAAATATGTGACTCTTGACCTTCAGGGATTTCGATCGGGATCCATGAACGAGGTCCTTTCATGAAAGCCATTGCTCTTCTTTCCGGGGGGTTGGATAGTACCTTGGCGGCCAAATTGATTTTGGATCAAGGGATTGATCTTGAAGCTATCAATTTTATTACTCTCTTTTGTACCTGTACCTCTAAAGAGTCTTCGTGTTTGGCCTCTCAAAAGGCTGTTGAAAGGTTGGGGATCCCCTTGAAGATCTTCAATGTCTCTCAAGAATTTCTTGAAGTGGTGAGGCATCCTAAACATGGATATGGAAGCAATCTGAATCCCTGTATCGACTGTCGGATCTTCATGCTGAGGAAGGCAAAGGCTTATATGGAGGCCTCAGGGGCTTCTTTTATCGTCACAGGAGAAGTCCTGGGTCAGAGACCGATGTCCCAACGGAGAGAGACGATGCGATTGATTGAGAAAGAGGCAGGGCTGGAAGGATTCATCCTTCGACCTCTTTCAGCTAAATTTCTTCCTATCACGATTCCTGAAAGAGAGGGATGGGTGGATAGGGAAAAGCTCCTTAATATTCAAGGACGATCAAGAAAAACACAGATCCAGTTGGCAGAACGATTAGGGATCCGGGACTATCCCTGCCCTGCGGGAGGATGTTTGCTTACCGATCCTGGATTCTCAAAGAGATTGAAAGACCT
Source organism: Deltaproteobacteria bacterium (assembly GCA_037444165.1). Lineage (GTDB taxonomy): Bacteria > Desulfobacterota > BSN033 > BSN033 > UBA1163 > CALIBK01. The sequence goes on from JBBIMX010000024.1 coordinate 8,922, forward strand.
GATGACTCACCATCCTGAATTTACCCTCCATGATGTTCATCTGCTAAAATTTGGAAGACATTTTCGCCTTTCTCCCGAGGTGAAATTGATTGTTGGAAGAAACGAAGAAGAGAATCAAAAGATTCGGACGTTTGCCCAAGAGGGAGATATTTTATTGAAATTATCCTCCCTCCCGGGGCCTCTCTCTCTTTTAAGAGGGAAAGCCAAAGCGGGGGAAATTGAAAAAGCGGCCACCATTATGGTCCGTTACAGTAAAGGAAAAGGAATGGGACAAGTCGAGGTGTTATGGAAAATAATGGGGGAAGAAGAAAGCCATCCCCTTTTTGTTTCATCCTTACCGGAGGAAGAGATTGAAAAGTATATGATAGGGGGATGATCTTCAACTCGCTTTAAGAGACCTGACCCATTCATTCTATTTCTTTCGAGTATAGAGAGTTTTATAACGATTTGGGTTGGAGGCCATACAACTCAGGCACTCCTCTGAAGAGAGATCGACGGGTTCGATCAGAACCTCAAAGCCCAGTTCCCGATACTGCTCTGCCATTTCGGAAATCCTTGGTTCATCCATCGTAAAACGTTTCTCCCAGCCTTCTTTTTTCAGCTCTTTTTCTCGAGACATAGAAAGTTTATCTCTTTTCCAATTTTTCAAAACATGGGATACATAAGATTTGACCCTCGAAGCGACGGGTTCGAGTCTCCATCACCGATTCTTTGCAGGATTCACAGATCAGACTCTGGTGGATCCGGGCCTTTTTAGGAGGAGGATCCAGTGGTACCTTCACATCAAAAAGGTCCTCAAAAGAGGCTTCCATAATTTGATGGCACCGCTTGAGGCGATTTTCTTCCCAGACTCGTTGCTCCTCTTCGGTTAATCCTTCTGTTTGAATTTTTTTACGAAGTGTTTCAATAAGATCTGTTGGTCCTTGAGATTTAGAAAAGGTATCCCCTCCGTTGAAAGCCCGGGGTCGAGCGACCAGACGGATAGCCTTTCCATCCCTTCGTCGATAAAAGGTAAAGGCATTCTTCCCATAGTCCTTGTGGATGAGATTCCCTTTCCCATAGGTGCAACCCGTAAGAAATTGAATCGCATCCACTGCGCAGCTATCCGTCTCTACGACGGCCACAATCTCTTCATCCGAGGCCTTACCGAGTTCATTCAGGACAAATTCAGCCGCCCGAATCCCGATCGCCAGTCCGGGGCACCAATGTCCATGAAACGCTTTTGTTTTCTCCACCTCTTCATGAGTTACTTTTTTGAACATCATTTTGTCTCCTTTTATGATTCATAATTTTAACTTCTTCTTATCGCTTTGTCACATCAAATAAAGATAGATCTGGGCGAGAAAATAATTTATTGATAATTTTAGAAATTGTGTTATAAACTAAAAGTTGAAAAAATTTTAATAAGTTACAATAAAACCAAGGGAATGGATTCCCGAGCGATTAATCAGCATCCATGTATTCACCAATTTATCCAGTATCTCACACTCGAGAAGAATGCCTCTGCCCATACCTGCAGATGTTACAGGAAGGATTTAGAAGAATTTGAAAATTTTCTGAAAGATTCGAACATTAAAGTTGACCCCCACGGTCAATTGGAAATAGAGAAGGTGGATCGGTCCGATATCCGAAGATATTTAAGCTTTCTTCATCGAAAAAATAGGAAGAGTTCCATCGCAAGAAAACTATCCACCCTGAGGTCTTTTTTCAGGTATTTAGTTCGAGAAAAGGTCATCTCGGTCAATCCTGCGAAAGTGGTTTCTACTCCAAAGGTTGAAAAACCCCTCCCCACCACGCTCACGGTGGATGAGGCTTTCCGGTTAATGGATTCCCCGAAGAGGGAAGAAAAGGAGAGGGAGTTCAGGAATCGGGCTATCCTGGAGCTCCTCTATTCAAGTGGATTGAGGGTGGGAGAGTTAGTTTCGCTGAATTTTCGGGATTTAGACCTAACCCTTGGAATTGTTAAGGTTTTTGGTAAAGGGAGAAAAGAGAGGATCGTTCCTGTTGGATCAAAGGCCATAGAAGCTCTCAAAGCCTATTTGGAGAATAGGGGGAGTGGAGGGCCAGATACTCCTCTCTTTATTAATCCAAGGGGAGGAAGGCTAACAGCCCGAAGTGTGGATCGAATTATCAAAAGGTATTAGAAGACCTCAGGGATTGTAAGAAAAGTGAGTCCTCATACACTTCGCCACACCTTTGCCACCCATCTCTTAGATGCTGGGGCAGATATTCGAGAGATTCAAGAGATGCTTGGGCATTCAAGCCTTTCCACGACTCAACGCTACATTCACCTGACTCCAGGGAAGCTCATGGAGGTTTATGATAAAGCCCATCCAAGAAGTTTCCATTGGGAGGAGAAAGAAGGGAGATGAGCCTCAGATCCACCACCATTCTTTGTGTTCGGCATAAAGGAAAGACCGTAATGGCAGGAGATGGCCAGGTCACCCTTGAACAGACGATTATGAAACATACGGCCAGAAAGGTCCGGAAGATCTACCAGGATCGAGTTTTGGCCGGCTTTGCAGGCGCCACAGCCGACGCCTTTACCCTTTTTACCAAATTTGAAGAAAAGCTTGAACAATATAATGGGAATCTTCTTCGGGCAGCGGTAGAACTGGCAAAGGACTGGAGGACGGATCGAATTCTAAGAAGATTAGAAGCCCTTCTCATTGTGGCAGATCGGGAGCACTCACTCATTATTTCAGGCAATGGAGATGTGATTGAGCCGGATGATGGGGTGACGGCGATCGGGAGCGGGGGTCCTTATGCCCATGCGGCAGCCAAAGCCCTCATCAAACATTCGCATCTGGATGCAAGAAGCATCGCTGAAGAGGCGATGAAAATCGCAGCCTCTATTTGTATCTATACCAATGATCAAATCCTTATCGAGGAGTTATGATTAAGACCTTTACCCCCAGAGAGATTGTTTCAGAATTAGATAAATATATTATTGGGCAGAAGGATGCCAAACGCTCGGTGGCCATTGCCTTAAGAAATCGGTGGCGGAGGCAGCAGATCCCAGAACCTCTCCGAGATGAGATTGCACCGAAGAATATCATCATGATTGGTCCCACAGGGGTAGGAAAGACTGAGATTGCACGAAGGCTTGCCAAATTAGCTCAAGCCCCTTTTCTGAAGATCGAAGCTTCCAAATTTACAGAAGTGGGATATGTGGGAAGAGATGTGGAGTCCATGATTCGGGATTTGACGGACCTGGCGGTCAATATGGTGAAAGAGGAGGAGTCTAAAAAGGTCCAGCAGAAGGCCGAGGAGATGGCCGAGGAGAGACTCCTGGATATGCTTCTGCCCTCCTCGGGGAGAGGTTCCCATCGGGGAAGCGAGGAGACTCGAGAGACACGGGAAAAACTCCGGAAGATGCTTAGGGGAGGAAAGTTGAATGAGAAATATGTGGAGGTAGAGGTTCAGGATCGAAACCTGCCGATCGTGGAGATCTTTACGGCCTCGGGAATGGAGGAGATGGATATCAATATCAAAGAGATGTTTGGAAGCCTTTTCCCGAAGAAAAAAAAGCAGAAGAAGGTGAAGGTTCCAGAGGCCCTTCGAATCCTGGCCCAGGAAGAGGCCCAGAAATTGATCGACATGGATATGGTCATTAAACAAGCCATCGAGCGAGTGGAGCAGTCTGGCATCATCTTTCTTGATGAGATCGACAAGATCGCAGGGAGGGAGTCCACCTATGGCCCGGATGTCTCTCGAGAAGGAGTGCAGAGGGATCTTCTTCCTATCGTTGAAGGAACGACGGTCACGACAAAATATGGGATGGTCAAGACAGACCATATCCTATTCATCGCCGCCGGAGCATTCCATGTCTCCAAGCCTTCTGATCTTATTCCTGAACTTCAGGGAAGGTTTCCAATCAGGGTGGAGCTGGATTCTCTCAAGAAGGAGGATCTGGTCAGAATATTAACGGAACCCGAGAATGCATTGATCAAACAATATACCGCGCTGATGGAGACAGAATCCGTGAAATTAGAGTTTACCCAGGATGCCATCGAAGAGATTGCTGAAATGGCGGCCCTGATTAATGAACGAACAGAAGATATCGGGGCAAGACGCCTCTATACCATTATGGAGCGACTCCTCGATGAAATCTCTTTTGATGCTCCAGAGTTGAGCGGGAAAAAGATGGTCATTGACGCCAAGTATGTCAAAGAGAAGTTGAAAGACTTTGTGGAGGACGAAGATTTAAGCCGATATATTTTATAGTGGAAGGGTTTAAAGAGTCCAAGGGTTCAAGAGTTTAAAGAGAGTGGATGGATCCATGTTGAGCCCTTGGATTCATTATTCTTAATGAGAGGAGCCTTCGATGGACCACTCGATGGAGAAAGCAAAGGTGTTGATAGAAGCCCTCCCCTATATCAGACGGTTTTGGGGGAAGACCTTCGTCATCAAGTATGGAGGGAGCACGATGGAGGAGGAGAGGGTGAGACGGAGTTTTGCCCTCGATGTGGTTCTCCTAAAATATATCGGCCTGAATCCGGTAGTGGTTCATGGGGGGGGACCTCAGATTGGTGAGATGCTGGCTAAAATCGGTAAACAATCCGAGTTCATTGAAGGGATGAGAGTGACCGATCCCGAGACAATGGAGATCGTGGAGATGGTTCTGGTGGGAAAAGTAAATAAACAGATTGTCTCTTTGATTAATCAACAGGGAGGGAAGGCAGTTGGCCTGAGCGGGAAAGATGGAGGGCTTCTTTTGGCTGAAAAGATGAGGTTAAGAAGACCATTGAGCAATAAAAAGGGCCAGGAAGAGATCGACATTGGAATGGTGGGAGAGGTAAAGGCTGTTCGACCCGAGGTCATTCAAGCCTTAGAGAAAGAGGGCTTTATTCCTGTCATTGCACCAATCGGGGTAGGGGAGTCAGGGGAGACCTACAACATCAATGCCGATTTAGTCGCGGGAAAGGTGGCCTCGGCCTTAAAGGCGGAAAAGTTGATCCTTTTGACCGATGTAGAAGGGGTGTTGGACCGAGAAAAGAATCTTATTTCCACCCTTTCTTCCTCGGAGGCTCGGGAGATGATCGAGAAGAAAATCATCTCTTCGGGAATGATTCCAAAAGTCAGATGCTGTCTGGATGCCTTGGAAGATGGGGTCAGCAAAACCCATATCATTAATGGAACGGTGGAGCATGCCATCCTCTTAGAAATTTTTACCGATGTAGGGATTGGGACCCAGATTACAAGAGAACCATAAGGAGCAGATCAAAAAATGGATTCTAAAACCTTAATGGGGCTATCCGAACAATACATCGCCCCCACCTATGCCCGTTTTCCAATCCTCCTTGTCCGGGGGAAAGGGACAAGGGTATGGGATGCGGAAGGGAAAGAGTATCTCGATTTCGTTTCTGGCTTGGCCGTGTGCAATTTAGGTCATTGCCATCCTAAGGTGGTCAAGGCCATTCAGGAACAGGCGGAAAAACTGATCCATGTTTCCAACTTTTATTATATCGAACCTCAGATTCAACTGGCTGCCCTTCTCTGCAAACACTCCTTTGCGGATAAAGTCTTTTTTTGCAACAGCGGGGCAGAGGCCAACGAAGGGGCAATAAAGCTTGCCCGAAAATATGCGAAGGAGAAGTCAGGAAAGAATCGATACGAAATCATCACCATGGAGCAATCCTTTCATGGGAGAACCTTAGCCACCCTCACGGCAACAGCCCAGCAGAAATATCATAAAGGATATGATCCTCTTGTCCCTGGATTCCACTACGTTCCCTTCAACGATGTAGAGTCGTTGAAAAGAGCCATTAACGAGAGAACCTGTGCCGTGATGCTTGAGCCCATTCAAGGAGAAGGGGGAGTCCGCGTTCCCCGGGAAGGGTATCTTAAGGCCGTTCGGGAGATCTGCGATGAAAAGGGCATCCTTCTTATCTTTGATGAGGTTCAGGTAGGGATGGGCAGGACGGGAAAACTCTTTGCCCATGAACATGAGAACGTGAAACCTGATCTAATGACCCTTGCAAAATCCTTGGCCGGAGGTGTACCGATCGGAGCCCTTCTGATAAGAAAGGGAATTGCTGAGGCCTTTCAACCTGGAGATCATGCCTCGACCTTTGGGGGAAATCCTCTGGCCACAGCCGCCGGAGTCGCTGCTCTGAAGGCTATCCTCGAAGAAGGGATGCTTGAGAATTGCCAGAAGGTCGGAAACTATTTTTTGTCTCGACTGGGAGAGATGAAGAAGAGGTTTCCCTTTGTTCGGGAGGTTCGAGGCAAAGGACTCATCCTCGGAATGGAACTCGAGATGGAAGGGGGCTCTGTGGTGAAGGAGATGATGAAAAGGGGATTTCTCATTAATTGTACGATGGGGAATGTGCTCCGTTTTCTTCCACCCCTCATCATCACCAAAGAAGAGGTTGATCGAATGCTTGAAGCCTTAGAAGAGGTCTTTAAAAATATTGAAGGATAAAAGAAGGAGGATTCCATGAAAGGAGAGGTTAAAAAAGTAGTACTGGCTTATTCAGGAGGGCTGGATACCTCTATCATCCTGAAATGGTTGAAGAATGAATATGGATGTGAGGTCATCACTTTTACGGCAGATATCGGGCAAGGAGAAGAACTGGACCATCTGGAGGAGAAAGCCTTGACCACAGGGGCCAGTAAGGTCTATATCGAGGATCTTCGAGAAGAGTTTGTGAGGGATTATGTTTTTACTGCGCTGAAGGCCAATGCGGTCTATGAAGGAACCTATCTTCTGGGTACTTCCATTGCACGGCCTTTGATCGCTAAAAGACAGGTGGAGATTGCTCAACTGGAAGGCGCGGATGCGGTTGCCCATGGGGCTACGGGAAAAGGAAACGATCAGGTCCGATTTGAATTGACCTATTATGCCCTCAACCCATATATCCGGGTGATCTCTCCATGGAGACAGTGGCAATTTAAATCTCGGGAGGAATTGATGGTTTATGCCAAAGCCAATGGGATTCCTGTCCCTGTCACGAAAGAGAAACCTTACTCGACCGATCGGAACCTTCTTCATATTAGCTTCGAGGGAGGGATCCTTGAAGATCCTTGGGTGGAACCTCCAGAAGAGATGTTTATCCTTTCTGTTTCTCCGGAAAAGGCTCCGGACAGACCGACCTATGTTGAGATTGACTTTGAAGATGGGGTTCCCAAGCGAGTGGATGGCGAGACCCTTTCACCGGCTCAATTACTCGCGCGACTCAATGAACTGGGAGGAAAGAATGGAATCGGTCGGGTGGACATGGTCGAGAACCGTTATGTGGGGATGAAATCAAGAGGAGTCTATGAGACTCCTGGAGGGACCATCCTCCATATCGCCCATCGGGCTATCGAGTCCATTACGATGGATAGAGAAGTGATGCACTTCAGGGACAGTCTCATCCCAAAGATCTCGGAATTGATTTATTATGGCTACTGGTTTTCTCCAGAGATGGAGGTCTTGAAAAAGAGTCTGGATGAAATGCAAAAGGATGTGACCGGAACTGTTCGCCTGAAACTTTACAAAGGAAATTGCATCGTGGTGGGTCGGAAGTCCGAACGATCCCTTTATCATGGAGCCTTTGCCACTTTTGAAAAGGACACGGTCTATAACCAGCAAGATGCTGAAGGTTTTATTCGCCTCAATGCCTTAAGGCTTCGAATCAGAAGAATGATGAGAGGCTGAGGCTGAGAGAATGGAAAGTCGAGAGTGAAAAATGAAAAAGAGAAAATATTTTTAAAGGAGTGATAGGACAGGAAGATGATCCCGAAATATAATCCAAAAGAGATTGAAGAAAAATGGCAGAAGATCTGGGAGGAACAGAAGCTTTTTAAGGCCATCGAGGATCCGAACAAAAAGAAGTACTATCTTCTTGAGATGTTCCCTTATCCTTCGGGAAAGATCCACATGGGTCATGTTCGGAATTACTCTATTGGAGATGTGATCGCCCGATATAAATGGATGAAAGGGTTTAATGTCCTTCATCCCATGGCCTGGGATGCCTTTGGGATGCCTGCCGAGAATGCCGCTATCGAACATGGAGTCCATCCGGCAAAATGGACCTATGAAAATATTGAATATATGAAGCATCAGCTCAAACGGATGGGCTTCAGTTATGATTGGGATCGAGAGTTCGCGACGTGTGACGTCTCCTATTATAAATGGGAGCAGCTCTTTTTCATCAAGATGTATGAAAAGGGATTGGCTTACAAAAGGAAATCATTGGTGAACTGGTGCGAGATCTGTAAAACGGTACTGGCCAATGAGCAGGTCATGGGAGACGGAACCTGCTGGCGAGGTCATCCCGATGATCCCGGGGTCACCCAGAAGGAGCTGGAGCAATGGTTCTTTAAAATTACGGATTATGCCGAGGAGCTTCTCGAGTGGTGTGATCGGCTTCCCGGTTGGCCCGAACGCGTTCTCTCTATGCAGCGAAACTGGATCGGGAAGTCTATCGGAGCCGAGATTCATTTTCCTCTGGAGAATGGGGATGGAGTGATCAAAGTCTTTACCACCCGTCAGGATACGGTCTTCGGAGCGACCTTTATGAGCCTGGCCCCGGAACATCCCCTTGCCTTAGACCTCTCGAAAGGAACCTCCCAGGAAAAGGCAGTGAGAGACTTTATTGAAAAGATTAAGAGACAGGACTGGATGAAACGGACTTCTCCCACCACAGAAAAGGAAGGGGTCTTTACGGGGGCTTATTGTCTCAATCCAATGACCCGCGAGCGAATGCCTATCTTTGTGGCCAACTTTGTTCTCATGGAGTATGGGACAGGGGCGGTAATGGGTGTTCCCACGCACGACCAGAGGGATTTTGAATTTGCCAAGAAATATGGACTTCCTCTCATCGTTGTCATTCAGCCGGAAGGGGATCCCCTGGTGGCTGAAACAATGACACAAGCTTACGAGGGAGAAGGTCGTCTGGTTCATTCTGGTCCATTCAATGGAATGGATAGTGTTTCGGCCAGAGAGGCGATTGCGAAATATCTTGAAGAAAAGGGATTGGGAGGAAAGAAGGTCAGTTACCGTTTGAGAGATTGGGGAATCTCAAGACAGCGCTACTGGGGAGCCCCCATTCCAATCATCTACTGTGATCGTTGTGGAACGGTCCCTGTTCCAGAGAAAGAGCTTCCCGTTGTTCTCCCTCTTGATGTCGAGATCACGGGGATGGGAGAATCTCCTCTGGCAAAGGTGAAGGATTTTGTAGAGACCCGATGCCCCTCGTGTCATGGTCCTGCAAGACGGGAGACCGATACGATGGATACCTTTGTCGAGTCCTCCTGGTACTTTGATCGGTTTGCCTGTCCGGACTATCAGGAAGGACCACTGGATCGAAAGAGGGTGGATTACTGGATGCCTGTCGATCAGTATATAGGAGGGATCGAACATGCCATCCTTCACCTCCTTTATTCACGGTTTTTTACCCGAGTATTGAAAGAGCTGGGCTGGGTCGGAGTGGAGGAACCATTTACCAATCTTCTTACCCAAGGGATGGTATGTAAGGAGGTCTATGAGTGTCCAAGGGATGGTTATCTCTTTCCTGAAGAGATAGAACGAAAGGGAGAACGGATTCACTGTCGAAAATGCGGAGGAGAGATCGAAGCGGGCCGGCTTGAAAAGATGTCCAAATCGAAAAAGAATGTGGTGGATCCAGAGTATCTCATTGAGAAGTACGGTGCCGATACAGCCAGGATGTTCTGCCTTTTTGCCGCGCCCCCGGAGAAGGATCTGGATTGGAGCGATCAAGGGGTAGAAGGTTCTTTCCGATTTCTCAATCGAGTCTGGAGACTCATCTGGGATCAGGCCCCTCGCCTCAAAGATCTGACTCCACTTCCTTTCGGGACCCCATTAGAAGGAGAGCCCAGATTCCTTCGTCAAAAGACCCATCAGACCATCAAAAAAGTCACCGAAGATATCGAACGGTTTCACTTCAACACGGCGATCAGTGCGATCATGGAGTTGGTCAATGAAATTTATGCCTCAGATCTGAAGGATCAGGAGGATGAAAGATCCAGAAGAGTCCTCCGGGAGGCCGTCGAGACCACTGTCCTTCTGCTTTCTCCCTTTGTCCCTCATATTTCAGAAGAGTTATGGGAACAATTGGGGAATCATGAATCGATCATCAAGCGACCATGGCCAGAGTATGACCCGGAGGCTATTCTTAAAGAAGAGATTCTCATTGTCATTCAAATTAATGGAAAGTTGAGAGATCGAATTACGGTTCCTGTCTCATTCGGAGAAGAAGAGATCAAGCAATGGGCTCTAAAGAGCGAGAGGGTGAAGAGATACGTTGAAGGAAAGGAGATTAAGAAAGTCATATTCGTCCCTAAAAAGTTAATCAATATTGTCTGTTAATCGGTCCTATGAGAGTGGTTTTTGTGACTTTTTTAACCGTTTTACTTTTAGGCTGTGGATACCAGATGGTAGGAAGGGAGACCCATCGGCCTCCGGGGATCACCTCTATCGCTATTCCCACCTTTGTCAATCAAACCTTTGAACCCGGCATAGAAGTTCCGTTGACCCAGGGGTTTCTCAGAGAATTCATTCAGGATAGAAGGGTGAAAGTGGTCGATCGAAAAGAAGCGGACTCCATTCTTGAAGGGGTAATCAAATCGTTTCAGATCCATTCGATTTCTTATGATCGCTCAGGGATTGCTCAAGAGTATCAAGCCACGGTGAAATTGGATCTTACCCTCCGGAGGAGAAATGGAGAGGTTCTCTGGATTCAGAAAGATCTTACCGAGAGCCGGACCTATCGTCTCTCCACCTCTCCCCTGATGACCGAATCTAACAAGGCCTCTGCCCTTCAATCCCTTGGTCGACTGATGGCCGAGAGCGTTAAAAATAGATTCTTCTATGACTTTTAATGAGAAGGGTAGAAAGAAAGGATGAGAGATGTATACGGCATCTGATTTGAAAAAGGGCTTAAAGATTATGATTAATAATGAGCCCTACCTGGTCACCTATTTTGAGTTCACCAAGCCCGGGAAAGGACAAGCCCTTTATCGAACGAAACTGAAGAATATGCTCACCGGGTTGACGATCGATCGAACCTTCCGGGAAGGAGACAGTTTTGAGCCGGCCTCGTTGGAAGAGAGGGAGATGCAGTATCTCTATAAAGAAGGGGATCATTATTATTTCATGGACAATGAGACCTATGAACAGATTGTGATTGAAGAGGAAACCGTTGGAGAAGCGAGATACTATCTTATCGAAAATTTAAATGTGAAGGTCTTGATGTTTCGAGAGAAGCCCATTGGAGTGGATTTGCCCAATTTTGTGAATCTCAAAGTGATAAAGACCGAAGCCTGGGTCAAAGGGGATACGGCAAAGTCGGACTATAAGCCTGCCACGGTAGAAACGGGTTATGAACTTCGGGTGCCTCCTTTTATCGAAGAGGGAGAGGTCATTACGGTAGATACTCGCACAGGGGAATACGTCACCCGAGTCAAGGGATAGAGGGGTGTGAAGAATTGGGCCCTTGCCAGAAAGAAGGGTGTTCTCTGGCAAAGAGCAAAGATCATTCAGTCTATTCGAGGGTTTTTTACATCGAGAGGTTACCTCGAGGTAGAAACCCCTCATCGAATTCCTGCTCCTGTGCCTGAATCCCATATCGATCCATTCTCTTCTGAGGGATGGTTTCTCCATCCTTCTCCCGAGCTCTGTATGAAAAGAATGCTTTCAGCAGGATATGAGAAGATTTTTCAGATTTGCCATTGCTGGCGAAAGGGAGAAAGGGGAAGTCATCACACTCCTGAATTTACCCTTCTGGAATGGTACCGGGTAGGCGGGGATTATTTCGATCTAATGGTGGAATGTGAGGAATTGATCCAGACCTTGGTAGGAGAGTTAGGATTGGGAGACTCCCTCCAATACCGAGGTCATCAGATTTTGCTTGAATCCCCCTGGGAAAGGATTACCGTTGAGGAGGCCTTTATTCGCTATGCTCGAATTTCAGCAAAAGAAGCGATTCAGAAAGATAGGTTTGATGAGGTGATGGTTCGGGAGATTGAGCCTCGACTTGGCATTGAGAGGCCAACTTTTCTCTATGATTATCCATCTGAGCGAAGGTCTCTGGCAAGATTGAAAAAGGAAGAGCCTTCTGTAGCAGAGCGATTCGAGCTCTATCTGGGAGGCCTGGAGATGGCCAATGGTTTTTCCGAATTGACCGATCCAGAGGAGCAACGAAGGGTTTTTCAATCAGAGATCCTTATCCGTCAATCTTTAGGGAAGCCGGTCTATCCAATCCCTGAGAAGTTTTTAGATGAACTAAAAGAGATGCCCCCCTCCGCGGGAATCGCTTTGGGGGTGGATCGGCTGGTCATGGTGTTACTAAATGAAAAGAGAATCGATGAGGTCGTTGCCTTTACTCCTGAAGACCTTTAATCCTCCTCATCGAGATATTCCACTATCTCTCCCCGATAGTTTCTAAGACGCAAGGTCTTCCCATTCCTTTCGACCTGTTCAGGCAAAATCGGGACCTTCCCCTTTCCCCCTGGAAGGTCAATCATATAGTATGGGACGGCCAATCCAGAGATGTATCCTCTTAATCGATCCATGATCTTAAGCCCCTGATTCAGGGAGGTCCGAAAGTGTTTCGTTCCTTTTACAGGATCCATGTGGTGGAGATAGTATGGGCGGATGCGAAGGGTAAGGAGTTTTTTCATCAACTCCTTCATGACCTCAGGATCATCATTTACCTTTTTAAGAAGAACCGTTTGATTTCCCAACGGGATTCCAGCATCACTCAGGATGGCACAGGCTTCCGTGGATTCTTTTGTGATCTCCCGTGGATGATTGAAGTGAGTGTTCAAGAAGAGGGGGTGATGACGTTTCAGTATCTTTGAAAGTTTTAAGGTGATTCGTTCGGGAAAGGTGACAGGGATTCGAGTATTGATCCTTAGAATTTGAATATGAGGAATAGTTTTCAGGGTTGAAAGAATCGTCTCCAATTCCTCATCGGTGAGCAGCAATGGTTCTCCTCCTGAGAGGATGGCTTCTTGAACATTTCGGTTCGCCTCGAGATATTTGACCCATGATCGAAGAGACTCGTTGAGCGGAAGGCTATCGTAGCGAAAAATGCGATTTTTTCTTGTACAGAATCGACAAAAGGTTGGACAGGAAGAGGAAACAAGGAGTACGACCCGATCAGGATATCGATGAATGAGGCCTGGAACTGGAGAATTCCCTTCTTCATTTAGAGGGTCTTCTGAGAGGTGATCCGTTTCTAATTCACGCGGATCTGGAATCGATTGGCACCAGATCGGATCTCCTATTTCTTGAATAAGATTGAAGTAATAGGGGGTGATTCGTAAAGGATAATGTTCCACCACAGGTCGAAGCGGGATGGGATCGATAGGAAATCTCTCAACAAGGGTATCAAGACTCGTAATACTTTGAGCAAGACTCTCTTCCCAGAGTTCCATCTTTCTTGAATTTAATTTTACATTTTTTAAATATTGAAAGCAAAGGGAAGAAGTTCATCCGAATGAAGCAAAGTTTCCTTATAGAGGATAAGGGGTCTCACCGAGGATACCTTGAAAATATTTAGAAATATTGACGGAGAGAAGAGAAGGGGTTATATTTTTAGAACTTTTAGATAAAGGAGGGTGATTTTATGCCTATTAGGGTTGGGATTAACGGATTTGGTCGAATTGGTCGAAATGTCCTTCGAGCGGGATACAAAAATAAGGAGTTAGAGTTCGTGGCAGTGAACGACCTAACCGATGCAAAGACTCTGGCCCATCTCCTCAAATATGATTCCGTTCACGGGAAGTTTGATGCAAAGGTAGAGGTGGGGAAGGATTCCATTTTGATTGACGGAAAAGAGGTAAAGGTTTTTGCTCAAAGGGATCCATCCCAGCTTCCCTGGAAGGACCTAAGAGTGGATGTGGTTCTGGAGAGTACAGGAAGGTTTACAGATCGGGCAGGGGGGGCTAAACATTTAGAGGCAGGTGCCAAGAAGGTCATCATCTCTGCCCCTGCAAAGGATCCGGATCTTACCCTTGTGTTAGGAGTCAATGAGAAGGATTATCAGCCCGAGGAACATCATATTCTATCTATGGGTTCCTGTACGACGAATTGTTTAGCTCCTATCGCAAAGATATTAGTGGACGAGTTTGGGGTTGAGTACGGGTTGATGACTACCATCCACGCCTATACCAATGATCAGGTGATTCTTGATTTCCCCCATCGGGACCTCCGACGGGCCAGGGCAGCAGCCATGTCCATGATTCCGACGACCACAGGGGCAGCGACCGCCCTCTCCTTGGTCATTCCAGAGCTGAAGGGAAAGATGGATGGAATGGCTATCCGGGTTCCTACTCCCAATGTCTCGGTTGTCGATCTTGTGGCAGAGGTCAAGAAAGAGACCACCACAGAAGGACTGAACCAGGTTTTAAAGTCTTATGCAGAAGGTAAGATGAAAGGAATCCTGAGTTTTTGCGAGGAGCCTCTGGTCTCCATCGACTTCAATGGAAACCCCCATTCCTCCATTGTGGATGGCCCATCGACGAAGGTCATCGGAGGGAGATTGGTCAAGATCATTTCTTGGTATGATAATGAGTGGGGGTTCTCCAATCGAATGGTAGAACTATTTTTATTTTTGTTTGGGAAAAAATAAAGAGATAAGGAGTCTACGGGGTGACCATTAAAAGAATTGACCAGATCGATTTGAAAGGGAAAAGGGTTTTCATCCGTGTGGATTTTAATGTTCCACTAAATGAAAAGAATGAAATTACGGATGATACTCGGATCACCCTATCCCTTCCGACGATTCGTTTTGCCCTCGAGGCAGGGGGAAAGGTGATTGTGGCCTCCCACCTGGGAAGGCCTAAGGGGAAGAGGGATCCAAAATATAGTCTTGCCCCTGTGGCAGAGAGATTGTCTCAATGGTTAGAGAGAAGAGTTCCTCTGGCCCCTGATTGTATCGGAGAGGAGGTTTTGCGCCTGATCGAGGGGATGAAGGAGGGAGAGATCCTTCTTCTTGAAAACCTTCGATTTCATCCCGAGGAAGAGAAGAATGACGAGGCCTTCTCAAGGGAGTTAGCCTCCCTTTGTGAGGTCTACATCAACGATGCTTTTGGAGCGGCTCATCGAGCGCATGCCTCAACCGAAGGGATGACACGGTATGTCCGGACCGTTGCGGCTGGATTTTTAATGATGAAAGAGATCGAGAGCTTAGAGAAAGCCTTGATTCATCCGGAGAAGCCTTATGTCGCCATTTTAGGGGGGGCAAAGGTTTCGGATAAAATCGGAATGATCGAAAGTCTCTTGGATAGGGTGAACACCCTTCTCATTGGAGGAGGGATGGCCTATACCTTTCTTAAGGGAAAAGGGATCGAAGTAGGAAGGTCTTTGGTCGAAGAGGACCAAATCGAATTCTCCGTTCAACTTTTGAAGAGAGGGGAAGGGAAAATAAAGCTTCTGCTCCCTATAGACCATATCGCTGCAGAGAAGATGGATCCTCAGGCTTCAAGGAAAATCGTTCGAAACGATTCTATCCCACCGAATTGGATCTGTCTTGATATTGGTCCAGAGACCGTAAAAGCCTTCTCTGAAGAGATTGAAAAGGCGAAGACCCTTTTCTGGAATGGACCGATGGGAGTCTTTGAAATGGAACCTTTCAGCCAGGGCACCTATGCTATTGCCAGGGCTGTGGCCAATTCTTCTGCTTTCAGTATCGTTGGGGGAGGAGATTCCATTGCCGCTTTGAGAAAAGCAGGGGTGGCTGAGAAGATTAGCCATCTCTCCACGGGAGGAGGGGCCTCTCTCGAATTTATCGAGGGGAAGAGACTGCCAGGAATCGAGGCCCTGAGAAAGGATTAAGGGATGGATCGATTACCCTTCATTGCAGGAAATTGGAAGATGAATAAAACGGTAGGAGAGGCTCTTGAACTCGTTAAGGCATTGAAACCCTCCCTTTCCGGAATCGAGGGGATAGAGGTTGCCATCGCTCCCCCTTTCACTGCTCTCTATGCGGTGAGGCAAGAACTTAAGGGGTCTTCGATCCAACTTGCTGCTCAGAATCTTTTTTGGGAAGACAAAGGGGCCTTCACCGGGGAAGTGTCCCCTCTGATGTTAAAAGAGGTAGGATGCCAATATGTGATTATCGGTCACTCGGAGAGACGCCAGTATTTTGGAGAAACGGACGAGACGGTCAACCGAAAAATAAAAGCAGCCATTCGCTGTGATCTTAAGGTGATCTTCTGTATCGGGGAGACGTTAAAAGAGAGGGAGGAAGGGAGGACCCTCTCCATGGTCGAGAAACAGCTGGTCGAAGGATTGAGGGGAATAGAGGAAGAGGCGATGGAGAAGATTGTGATTGCCTATGAACCCGTATGGGCGATTGGGACAGGGAGGACAGCGACTCCGGAACAGGCAGGAGAAGTTCATCGATCCATTCGAGAAAAGATCGAGGGGCTCTATTCAAAAAGAATCTCTGAAAAAATCCGAATTCAATATGGAGGAAGTGTTACCCCGGAAAATATTAAGGCCCTCATGGCTGAACCCGGGATTGACGGGGCACTGGTCGGAGGGGCCAGTCTCCAGGCAGAGACCTTTACAAGGATTGTCAGATTTAAAGAAATATGATATATTATTTTTCGATATAAGGTGATCCTTAAATGACCATTATTGTTCTCATTCATATTTTAGTCTGTTTTGCACTCATCCTGATCGTTCTTCTTCAGGCAGGGAAGGGTGCTGAGATGGGGGCTGCTTTTGGAGGGGCGAGCCAAACCCTTTTTGGAAGTGCAGGGGCGATGGGGTTTCTCTCCAAGCTGACGGCTGTGGCAGCGGCGATCTTTATGGTCACCTCGCTCCTTTTGACCTTTTCATCCACTCGGAAGGCTTCAGCCATTTTAAAAGAGAAACCCGTATCCAGTGCTCCTGTTGAATCTCAAAATATCCCTGTTCAACCTCAGGCTCCTCTTCCAGAGCCGAAGAAGTAGATAAAGAATCAACACGATTCAGGGATGCCGAAGTGGTGGAATTGGTAGACACGCCATCTTGAGGGGGTGGTGGGCGATCCCCGTGGGGGTTCAAATCCCCCCTTCGGCACCATTTAAGAAAATGAGAGGAGTGGCTAACCATGCCCTCCTCTTTTTTAGTATTTCTAAGTCTCTCAGGATTTTTTAATGAAGGAGGAGAGGACATTTACTCCATAGAGTCCCCAGAAATTAATACGGCTATCCAGGCCCTGATCATGGCTTCCTCGTTCTGTCAACGAATAAAGAGGGAGCGAGTTGAAAGCCATTCTCTTCTCAAAGGGGATAGAAGCCCTGTGACCATTGCCGATTATGGATCTCAAGCGATCATTAACAAATTGATTAAAGAGAGATTTCCAAACGATCCGATCGTGGCGGAAGAGGATGCAGAAGAATTGAAAAAGGCCGAAAATCTGGAAATCCTGAATCAGGTAACCCATTATGTCCATGAATTTATCCCTCGTGTTTCTCCGAGAGAGATCTGTTCCTGGATTGATTGGAGTACCTCTTCAGTCAAAGAGAGGTTCTGGACATTAGATCCCATCGATGGAACGAAAGGGTTTCTGAGGGGAGATCAGTATGCGATTGCCTTAGCCCTTATCGAGGAGGGAGAGGCTCAAATAGGTCTTCTTGCCTGCCCCAATCTCTATGTGGATAAGGATCAACCGGATGGGAAGAAAGGGTGTCTCTTTTTTGCTATGGCCGGGAACGGAGCCTTTCAGATGGATATAGAAAGTGGGGAAAAAAGGTTTCTCTCCGTTTCAAAGATAGAAAGCCCAGAAGGGGCCATCTTTACAGAGAGTGTGGAACCTGACCATGCCGACCATCTCATCCACAAAAAAGTAGCAACACGATTAAATGTTCTGAGTCCTCCCATTCTCATGGATAGTCAGGCGAAGTATGGAATTGTGGCCAGGGGGGAAGCCACGGTTTATATACGAGTTCCTTCTCCTTCCGATCCACACTATCGAGAAAAGATCTGGGATCATGCGGCGGGGGCGTTGATTGCCAAAGAAGCAGGGGGAAAGGTCACTGATATTCTGGGAAGACCATTGGATTTTTCCTGTGGGCTGAGGCTCGAGAAGAATCGAGGAATCTTAGTGACCAATGGAGTTTTACATGAAACGATTCTTAAGGCTTTGGAGAATTTAGTAACGTGAGAAGGAGGTAGCAATGGGAGGAAATTTTAAAGAAGTCATAGAATCTGAGGTTCCGGGAAACGCTCTCCTTATTTCGGTGGGTTTACCGGGGAGCTGGAAGTCGCCGGTGACAGAGGCCATTGCAAAAATGAAAGGTTTTGAGATCCTCCGCTCAGATATGATTCGACTTGAGGTTCTAAAAGGAGAGGATATCTTTGATAATAGAATCGCTTCGGATCCTGAGAGAAGGATGAGGGTTTATCAGGAGATGTTCAGGAGGGCAGAAGAGGCGATCCAGAAGGGGGAGAAAGGGGTGATTCTGGATGCGACTTTTTTTACCCAGGAGCTTAGAGCCCGGGCTGGAGCGATCGCGGAAAAGGCTCACCGTCCCTTTGTGATTGCGGAATGTGTCTGCAGTGAGGAGAAGTCTATCGAACGGATCCTGAAACGAACCAAAGAGAATTATGAATCCAATGCCCTTACCCGAGAGGCCTATTTGAATAACAAAGCGATTTTTCAACCGATCGACCTGGATGATTTAAAAAAAAGATTCAAGAACCTCCCTATCCTCCATCTTGTCATTGATACAGAGCAGGATGCCCCTTCGGATTGGAAAATCCGAAAGATAGAAAAGAGAGGGTGATGGATCTTCTTCAGTTGAAGGCACTCATGCTTAACCCCGAGATCTACCCTGATCATCCTCAAGAGGTGAGATGGATGGAGACCCATATCTCACTGCTTTTTTTTACAGGCCGTTATGTGTATAAATTGAAGAAACCCGTCGATTTTGGTTTTCTTGACTTCACCACACTTGAAAAAAGGAGATACTTCTGTGAACAGGAAGTCAGATTGAATCGGCGCCTCTCTCCTGACCTTTACCTGGGAGTGGTAGAAATAGGAGAGGATCAGGGGAGAATTTCGCTAAATGGAATGGGGGAGGTGATCGAATATGGTGTTCAGATGAAGGAGATTCCAACAGAGTCTCTGATGGATCGACTTCTCCAAAAAGGTCAGGTCACTCCTGAAATGATTCGAAAGGTTGCCGAAAAGTTGGCCCTCTTTCACTCCACAGCTGAAACGAGTCAATATATCAAGAGTTTTGCAAAACCCGAGCGCCTCAAACAGGACACGGACGAAAACTTCCAGCAGACCGAGAGGTATATCGATCGGGTTATCCCCAAAAAGATTTTTGAAGACCTTCTTGAGCAAACCAATCGATTTTATCAATATCGGGAAGATCTTTTTGAGAAAAGGATTGTGGAGGAAAGGATAAGGGATTGCCATGGGGACCTCAGATTAGAACACATCTTTTGGGGAGAGGAGATCTCCATCTTCGATTGCATCGAATTCAACGAGAGGTTTAGATATACAGATGTGGCGGCGGATATTGCCTTTCTATCGATGGATCTGGATTACCAGGGAAGAGGGGATTTGAATCCTTTTTTGATCCGAACATATATGGAGAGGTCCGCTGACTTGGATCTTCCCGAGATATTGGATTTTTATAAATGTTATCGAGCCTATGTCAGGGGGAAGGTGGAAAGTTTTCGACTGGATGATCCAAACATTTCGGAAAAAGAAAAAGGGGAAGCCTTTCGAAGGGCACAGCGATATTTTGATCTTGCCCATCGGTATTCCAAACAGTTTAAACTATAGTTGAGGGATGTTTTATGGAAGAGATTCGGCTCAATCCAGAGTATAAGAATGCGGTCGTGAAGGTCGTCAATGGAAGTCCTTATTTTTCTCTCCTTTCCATGGAAGTGAAGGATTTAGGGTGGGGCACCTCGCTTTTAGAGATCCAGGTCGCTCAGAAACACCTTCAACCTTTCGGTTTTGTTCATGGAGGGGTGATTGGATCTCTCATCGATGCCGCCACCTTCTGGGCTGTCTTCCCACAGGTGGAAAGAGAAGTGGGGTTGACCACCATTGAGTTAAAGGTCAACTATCTGGCTCCCGTTAGGGAGGGAAGGCTTTTGGCTGAAGGCAAATGTATCAAGAAAGGGAAAACCTTGGCCTTAGGAGAGGCTTATGTTCGAAGTGATAAGGGAAGTTTAATTGCTCACGGAACTTCGACAATGATGGTGGTTCCTGGTCTCCATGTCCCAGGCTACGAGCACCTCCCACCCACCATTCTTCACTCTGGCACTCTTTAAGATGATTTCCGGTCTTTGATGATTTCTAAAAACATTTGGATCTGTTTTTTTACCTGGGAGGGCTCGTAGCTTCTTGAATCGGTATGATCGGCCTCAATGATAAGTCCTGGTTTCCCTGTCACTCGACTTACCTCCCGTCTCATATCATACTGACCGAGAGTATAGGGCTTGCAGCTTCGATTCGAATGCATCAAAAAACCATCGGCTCCGTAGCGTTGGATCAGATTGACCATCTTCCTAATCTTATAGTCAAGGCCTCGATTGAGGTGAATGGTGGCATAGGCCTTTGAAAGCCCCTTAATTGGATTTCTCAGATCGAGTTCATCCAGAACCCAGGCCGAGGTATAGGTGTCTCCTACAAGGACGGCACCATGGGAGGCAAGAAGGGTTGAGAGATTTCGGATGTCATACCAGATCGGGATGTTATCCCAGATCAACCGAATCTCTTCACGGCTAAAGGCTCCCCATCCCTTTTCGATTCGGATTTCCATTTCTCTTTTAAGTCTCCGATAATATCGAACGGCCCAACGAGTCCCCCTGAGCGTCACGATGGGAGCCATATGGATAAAGGCATCGAAGGCAGCCATAGGGGCTGGACGAAAGCGCGAAAACTCAAGAATCTCTTTCCAGAGGGAGATCGCTTCAAAAGATTGTGAACAGACCGTTTTGAGTCTTTCTTCTGAAAAAGGGTGATGGGTTTGGTTTTCAAGGAAGGAGAGGTACTCCTCCATTTGCCTTTCTACATACCTCAGAGTATGGGGATGAATCTCGTCGTGAATGAAAGGGGTGTCCAAGAAAAAGAGAGGGACCTGAAAGGCTCTTGCCTGAATCTCATACCATTTGATCACCGTTCCACAAATATTATTACAGCAAACCAAAAAATCAGGTTTTGGAAGTCTCCCCAAGGGTCCTTTTCCCGTCATCGATGATCCAATGTCCGTCAGGGCATAAGAGCAGAGATCATAGGAATATCCCTTCTGCTGGGCGGCTTCACAGAGGCCCACCGAAAGCCTGAAAGCCCCACACATCGCCCCATAATTTTCTGGATAGAAGGGGAGGATTCCCATGGCATAGAGGGGTTCTACAGGACCGCCGCTCGTGATCCAGGCAACCTTTTTATTAAACCAATGGGGATGTTTCACGATGAAATAGTAAGCCTTCATCAGACGGCGGTAGGCCTTTGTCGATTTTATAGGTCGATAAGGATTGCTTTGAATCTCGATCTTCATGACCGGAAGGTGCCCCGCAAGCCCCGCCTTGTAGGCGGGGTCAAGGGGCACAATATAAATGAGACTACTTTGCCGGGAAGCCCCACCCCGTGGGCGGGGAGCTTCACTTTCAAAAAGGTTGAAGCATTTCTAAAAAGGCCTGAATTCGAGTCTTTACCTGACCGGAAGAGGCCGAAGGGTCATCCACCTCTATGAGAAGAGAAGGAATCCCCTTCGATTCCAGTTCCTCTTTCAGATCGGGGTAATCAAAAAAGTGGCTTTCACAGTATTTATAGAGTAGAAAGAGGACTCCTTTCGCCCCATAATTTTCTACCTCTTTAAGGATAGAGATGAGGGGATCCTCCACCCCTCTATGTTTGGTAGGGCAAAGGTAGAGTGAGAAGTATCGTTCGGTTAAAGCTTCGATAGAATCTCCCTCCTCTCGAGTCTTGAGCTTCAACCATCGCGCTCCGCTGCAGAGATTGTCCCATACTATCTCTCCTCCTGCTTCCTCGATCAAAGAAAAATAGTAAGGGGAATGGACCATATTGCCAGTGACAAGGATGGGAACTCGACCCTCCTTTTCTTTTCCTTCTTCTCCAGCTAAAGAGGAAACAAGAGACTCAAGGAGTTCGAGGAAATCCTCCGGTTTCATCAGACAAGAAGCACGAAGGATTTCAGCAAAATTCTCTTCGGAGAGAGAGGAGGTAGATTTTTTTTGATGATAAAGCCTCTCGAGCTTTTCTCGAATCCTGTTAAACAGTTTGATCGAGCGTTGTAAGGAAGAGGGGTCCACCTTTCCCACCTCTGAATCGAGGAAGGTCTTTAATCGTTCGATTTCTGACCGAAGAAAAATCTTTGACTCTTCTCCCCCTAACCGGGTGGGCATCATAAAATGATAGGGACGAGGTGGTTTCTTCTGAAAGGCCCAGATCTCTGAGAATCCCTGCATGGAATCGCAGGTATGGGTAAAAATAATATACCTTATCTCATTTAATTCTCCTTGAAGGAGACTTTCCAGCGAAGACCTCACGAGATAACAACAATGGGTAGGAAGATGGGAATGAACATGGGACATGGGAGGGGATGCTCCAATAAGACGAAGGGGAAGAGCTCCTGAGGCGTGAATGAGTTCTACCGGGACATAGGGACAAAAGAGGCCGATCAGGATTCTCTCTTTTTTAAATTGCGAAAGAATGTCACGATACCCCA
>JBBIMX010000024.1:31683-34844 GCA_037444165.1 Deltaproteobacteria bacterium
AAGGAGTGAGGAGGGTAAATGAAGATCCCATTTTTTCAAAAGTTATCCGTATGGATTCTTTTCTTATCCATCCTATTGATCCTAACTCCCGCTGAAACCTTTTCTAAGCCTTCTAAGCCCTCCAAGTCAAAGTCCAGCCTCTCCGCTCATCCTATCAAGAAGAAACCCATCACCCAAGAGAAGGAGAGCCCAAGCCAACAAGGAACTCTCCAATGCCATGCCCGATCCGCTCTTCTCATGGATGCTTTGACTGGCGAGATTCTATTTGAACAGAATCCTAATGAGAAGATTCCTCCTGCCAGTTTTGTTAAAATTTTGACCCTTTATTTGGTCTTCGATGCCATTAAAGGCGGCCAATTAAAGATGGATGAATTGGTCACCGTAAGCGAAAAGGCATGGAGGACTCAAGGATCCAAGATGTTTATCGAAGTTGGAGCGAGAGTAAAGGTTGAGGATTTGATCAAAGGGGTGGCCGTTGCCTCCGGCAACGATGCCTGCATTGCCTTGGCTGAACATCTGGCAGGATCTGAAGAGGTCTTTGTCTCAAAGATGAATGAGAAAGCCAAACTGATCGGAATGAAGGATTCTTATTTTCGCAACTCCCATGGATTGCCTGCTGAGGGTCAAGTGACGACAGCGATGGATATGGCCATTTTAGCCAAGCGATATATGGACGATCATCCAGAAGCATTGACCTTTCATTCCACGACGGAGTTTGAGTATAATGGAATTCGGCAGGGAAACCGAAATACCCTCCTTCAGAAAAATATCGGGGTGGATGGATTGAAGACAGGTCATATTGAGGAGTCGGGCTATCATCTTCTGGCGACTGCCAGAAGGGAGGGTCAAAGAATGATTGCTGTGATCATGGGATGTGAGCGGATCAGCCAAAGAGCCCAAGAAGCACAAAAATTGCTGGAATATGGATTTAAAAATTTTTCTACCTTAGTGGCGATTAAAAAGGACCAATCCTTCGGCCCCATCAAGGTAAAGAGAGGAAAGATTAAACAACTGTTCCTCCTCCCCAAGGAGGAGGGCAGGGTGACGGTGATGAAGGGAAAAGAAAATTCAATCACTATCGTTCCCGAACTTCCTTCCTTTGTGGTAGCCCCCCTTCAAAAAGGACAGATTTTAGGAAAAGCACTCATCCAGAAAGAAGGAAAAGAGGTGAAAAGGATCAACCTCTTGGCCTCCTCCGATATAGAAAAGAGCCTTCTTTTCTCCTGGCCCATTCTGGGAGCAATGGGAGGGGGTGTAATCCTTACCCTCGTTGTCGGCTTTTGGTGGTTTCGGCGGACAAGGAGGAGGAAGGTCTAAGACTCTTCGGGGAGAATTTCCCGTAGATACTCAAAAAGGGAAGGGCGAAATTCTCTGATCTTCTTCTGAAAGTCCTTTCCCCGGACATCAATCGTCCAGGCCTCCCAATCCTCTTTTTTGGGGTCCATCTTTAGGATCTGCATCTCCCAAAGGGTATGGAGGGAGTAGGTGAATGGATCTTCGAGACACTCCCCGATATCACCCACAGAGCACATCCGTCTTCCTTGATATCGATGATAAGCCTTCTCAAAAAACCTTTTGGTGGTGATGGATCCTGGGTTGATGATAGAAAGATCGGTAAGAGGACGATAGGGGAGATTCCCTACTTTGGAGACTTCGAAAAGACATTGAGAGAAAACAGGGATAAACTCCACATGGTGTTTCAGGCATTCTTGATAAATCCGTTGAATTCCCTCCAGGCTTCCACAGGCAGTAAAGAGGTACACCTGTTTAGGAAGATGATGGGCAAATCCTTTTCGTAAAAAGTAGGAGACCGTACTACCAGAGGCAACGACGGGATCTGGAATGAGCCAGGTCTCTCCATCAAACTTCCCAATAAAATTTCCCTCTTCAATTTCCCAATCGTCTCCTTGATGATTAAGGATCCTTTGGAGTTTGATAAAACCCGTGGGAAGAAGAAAGCGGTCGTAAGGAGCGGCGTGTCCGAATCCATACTGGAGATCGAACGGGTAGGCCCCTCTTAAGATCAAATATTGATAACAATTTTTTTCTCTCAGTTGTTCGAAGAAGAGGTCCACAAATAATTTTGCTATATAACGAAGCATGTTGAATTTGGGCCTACCCGATATTCCTCTACCCAAAAGAAACTCTTCCCCGATCTGACTTTCTACCACATAAAGAAGGGGAGGGAGGGGAGGATCCTTTTTTAATTTTCTTACTTCCCATGCCTTTCCGTGTCCAATGGGCGTGATGCTGAATGGGGTTCCCACATCCTCAAGAAAGAGACGGTCAGACATTCTAAGGCCTCCCTCAATCGAAAGATGAAAGAAGAAATACAGGGTAAAATTTCAAATGTTTCTCGATAAATGTCAAGAGGATAAAAAGAGACCTCTGAAAAAGTATTTAAAACGTATTTTTATAGACTGGGGAGATGAGGTGAAAAAAAGCCTTTGAGCGGATACCTTTAACCGTTTGGCACTATGGATGAATTCCCTGAAAACGTTTGTTTTTCTATTAAACGATGGTTAGGAAATTCACTTCTCAATGCCCGCATTCGAAGGGTTTGGAACCCTACCTCCCCAGTCTTTCTATGACTTTTTCAGAGCTCTCAAAAAGGGGATTCAGGGAAGGAATAGAGAGGGAAGGGTAAACCCTATCCTTTCAGCTTACCCTTCAGTGACCTTCATTTTCTAAATTCATTAAAGAGAAATGGCCATGCGTTTAAGCATAGACATAAATCTTTGTTTTGGTGGGCCTGGCCATCAGTTTTTCAATCTTTGCCTGAATCTTCTTTCGCTCGGGATTCTTTTCCCAATTCTTCCAGTCATCGATGGTCTGCCAGGTCGTAATGACGATATAATTCTGGTGATCATCTATGGACCGGAGGGTTTCCCCTGAGATGTATCCCTTGGAAGGTACCGCCTTCGTCCTCAACTCTCGAAGGAGTTTTGCAAACTCTTCTTCTTTTCCTTTTTTCACCTTTCGATCAATAATAATTCTCACTGCCATAATCGATCACCTCCTTTTTTTTCAAATCATACCAATTCCTTTCTTCCATTTCAAGTAAAAAATGAATAAATCAGTCACCCCTCCCTGAAGGGTGGAAATAAATTTAAGCCCGACAGGAGGATTTCCGAAACTCATAGAACGCTCAACACCCCTCT
>JBBIMX010000025.1:0-34670 GCA_037444165.1 Deltaproteobacteria bacterium
GCAAGGTCCCTATGGGTGACCCTTTTTAAAATAAAAGTAAAAGAAGTAAAAATAGAACATTTTCGCCTCCAATTTCATTCTATTTAAAACATATCACCCTTTTTTTGTCAAGTAGAAATTTTAAGGAGTAGTAATTCCCTCACTCAGAAGTGGGGAATAAGCCCGATAGGGGTATTGGAGAAAATCTTTCGGCCTGAGGCAATAAAGATTATTTCTCTTACAGTTTTAAATCTGACTATTTGTCACTATTTTTTATTAATCTTTTTAAAAATCAATAAGTTAAATGAAAACACAAAATGTCAATATTTTTTATCTTTGTAAATTAAAAAGCAAAAAGAATCTAATAAGTTAAAATGTGGTTCATTTTTGAAATAAATTTTTGGACATTTTCGTCCTTTGTTATATAAAGTAAATTTTTTTATTTTATTTTTTTTAATTTCTTTTCCTTTCATTTGTCCCAAAAATTTAAAAAATTTTTTTACTTTTATGGCACTTTGATTGCTAAAAATCCAATTAAAAGAGATGTTCAAATTGTGAGATAGGGAGGGATCATTATGAAATGGATTGTGATAATTGTTTTTTTATCTCTTTTTATTTGGACTTCCTCATTTGGTGCAACCCTCAATCTTAAAGCCACATGGACGGCAAATACTGAACCTGATATGAAAGAGTATCGTCTTTATCGAACGGATGGAACGAGAACTCTAATAGGAACCATTCCTCATCCAAATACTTCTTATAATTTCTCAGTTACCGTTCCTGACCAATCAGCAGGAACGCTGACTTTTGTATTGACTGCAGTGGATACGAATAATAACGAAAGTGCAGATAGTGCACCTGCTTCCTATAGCTACAATCTTGATACCGTGCCACCTGCAGCTCCAAAGAATCTTACTGTACAAAAACAGTAGTATTTCGATACTCTTTTTTGATATTTTAATCCATAGGCTTCTGTTTGACGAAACCTTAACTCTGGACAAAATTTCAGATTGAGATAAAATCATACCCATGAAGAGAATTCTTTTACTTCAGCTTCCTCTTCAGGGATATGATTTTTTCTTTAGTCATGAGAACATCCCTCTGGCTTCAGCCTACCTTAAATCCATTGCCGATGAGCTCGGGATCGAAGTCGAGATCCTACCCAATCCCATCATGAGTTATGGAAGTGATCAAGCCATCCTTCATTATATCCTTGGTGCAAAACCGGATGTGGTTGGGATGAGCTGTTACCTCTGGAATATAGAACGGAGTCTCTTTCTTGCAAGAGAGATAAAAAATCGAATCCCTTCCTGTATCATCATTTTAGGGGGACCAGAGATTACCCCGGAAAATCCATTTCTTCTTGCCCACGGGGATTTTGATATTGGAGTGGTTGGGGAAGGGGAGGGAATATGGAAAGCCTTCATTCAGTCCTACCCTAATATACCAGAAATCCCAGGCTTACTTCTTCGAAGGGAGGATGGATGGCATTTCACTGGAGAACCTCCAACCTTTTTCAATCTCACTGAAATCCCATCTCCCTTTCTTAAGGATGTTCTTCAATCCCATCTCAGAGGGGTCCTATGGATGGAGACGGTTCGAGGGTGTGCGAATCGATGTGCCTATTGCTTCTATCATAAGCGATACCCTGAAGTGAGGACCTTCCCTCTCGAAAGAGTCTTCCAAGAGATCCGAAAGGCAAGGGATCTGGGATTGAAAGAGGTGGTTTTTCTCGATCCCTGCTGGAATCGGCATCCATATCTAAAGGAATTCCTTGAAAGTCTTTTAAAATTCAATTCTGATCGCAAACTAAAATTTTATGCCGAGGGAGAGGCAGAGAGAATTGATCCATGGGTTGCCGAAAGGATGAGTAAGGTTGGGTTGGTTGAGTTAGAAGTGGGGCTTCAAAGCATCAAGAGGGAGACCCTCAGGGAGATTCGTCGCCTTTCTGATCCTCAAAAGTTTCTCAATGGGGTTTCATTACTCCAGGGGGTTGGGATCGAGGTCATGGTGGATCTCATCGCAGGGCTACCTGGAGAAAGTCTTACCGATATTCTTCAGAGTCTTGATTGGGTGATAGAACACGAGGCCTATGATTCCTTAATGCTTTATCCTCTTAGTGTTATTCCTTCCACAGAGCTTTTTCGTCGTTCTCAAGAATTAGGGTTAATGGCGATGCCCTATCCTCCTTATTTCGTGACCAAAACATTTACGCTCAGTGCCTCTGAGATTCACCAGGCCTTCCTTGAATACGAGAAACGAATGGAAGAGGATATTGCTCCCCTTGAGATGCCTCCGGCTTTGAATCCCAGAGTTAAGGACCTCTCTTTTTTTGGGGGATTACATCATCGGATTCAATGGGATCATTCTCAGGCGATGACCCATTTCCCTTCCCTTGCCTCCAAGCTCGCTTACAGTCTTCATATCGTGATAAGCAAAGACGTCCTCAAGAGGTCAGAAGTTTGGTTTCCTATATTAAGCGCCTATCTCAAGGAGAATCCTTTTAGTCTCCTTTCCATTGAAGTCCCTTTTGATTCTTCCATAGAAGAACTTAGACCTCTTTGGGATTTGGCTAAAACCCATTCCCATCCCATCGATCGGGACTACACTGTAACCCACACTCCTTATCGGAGTTTTTTAATCTTTTCAAAGAAAAATGATTTGATATTTAAATGGCCTGATCCTCGAGAATTTTATCCCTATGTGCTCCATGATGGTCAGACGATTTCTTTCCCTCCGGTCTGTCTGGTTGCCTCTTCGGAGAGAAGGATTCCGGAGTGGGTTTTCGATTTTATCGATCGACGTTATCCCAAACCTCCCGAAATCAGAACCTGGTCCCTCTTAGATTAGAAGAGTGAAGGGTTTTAGAGACCTAAATAGGTTTTCCGAAGCACTTCATCCTGAAGGAGTTCCTGGGCTGTTCCTTCAGCAATAATCTTTCCGGAGGAGAGGACATAGTTTCGGGAGGCCATTTTGAAGACCGTACTGACCTCCTGCTCTACGAGGAGAACGGTAATCCCTGAGTCTCGAACCTCAGAGATTTTTTGAAAGACCTCTTTTCGTAGAAGAGGGGCGAGACCTGTAGAAGGCTCATCAATACAGAGGAGCCTTGGACGGGACATCAAGGCCCTCCCAATAGCCAGCATCTGTTGTTCCCCACCCGAGAGGGTCCCGGAGATCTGTTTCGATCGCTCTTTGAGTATAGGAAAGAGCCGATAGACCATGATGAGATGTTCTTTAATCTCCTCTTTCTCTTTTAGGAGGTAGGCTCCGGCCAAAAGGTTTTCGATCACCGTCATCTCTCGAAAGGGACGTCTCCTCTCCGGGCAGAGAAGCAGTCCCTTCCGGGCGATCTCGTGGGCTGGAAGTTGGTCTATACGTTCACCAGAAAAATAGACGGTTCCTTCGATGGTAATATCTCCATACCTGGAGCCGCGGAGGATCTCCTTCTCCCATCGGACAAGCCCTGTAATCGCACGAAGCATGGTCGTTTTGCCCGCCCCGTTCGGACCCACCACGCTGACCAATTCTGCCTCATCGATAGAGAGGCTCAGATCGTTTAGGATCATCGCCGTATCGTAGCATACACTGAGATGATGAACTTCAAGAAGCAACTTCTTTCTCCTCTTGGCCAATATAGGCTTCGATCACCCTTGGATTCTTCACCACCTCTTCAGGAGGTCCATCCGCAATCAATTCCCCAAAATGGAGGACAATGACTCGATCGACAATCGTCATGAGGGCCTTGAGTTTGTGCTCCACGATGATCATGGCTGGTCCTTCACTATGAAGCCGTCCAAAGCGACCCCCCTTATGGAGCCGTCTGATCGATTTGGCCATAAGATCCGTTTCGGCTGGATTTAAACCTCCAAAAGGTTCGTCGAGGAGGAGTAACTCCGGCTCAGTGGCGATGGCCCGGGCGATCTCAAGGCGCTTAAGATCCCCATGGGAGAGGGAAGAGGCCCGCTCCAGAGCAAGGTCCGAGATCCCGACAAACTCCAAGGCATCGAGGGCTCGAGCCTCCACCCTTTTCACCCACTCTCCTCTCCTCATGGCTCCAGGGGAGAGGCAGGAGACCATCACATTAGCAATAATCGGAAGTCGACGAAAAGGCCGGGTCGTTTGGAAGGTTCCTGCGATTCCTCGATTGACAATCTCCCAAGGGGGAAGATGGGTGATCTCCTTGCCCCGAAATGTTATTCTTCCGCCGTCAGGTTTCAGAATCCCCATGATCAGTCTCAGAAGGGTCGTCTTCCCAGCTCCATTGGGACCGATCATTCCAATCATCTCGTACCTCGCCACCTTGAAGCTCACTCGATTCACTGCGGTCAATCCACCAAAACGCTTCACTATGGTGTCGACTTCTAAGAAGCTCTGCTCCATTTATACCCCTTCTATCTCTTCTCTTAGCTCCCGGCGCGAGATCTTTCCTACATCGGTCTTAGGAAGTTCTCCCCTGAACTCCACGATCTTTGGGACTTTATAATGGGCCAGTTTCCCTTCACAGTATTGAATAATCTCTTCCTCAGAGATTTTCCCACGAGCTTCGGTTTGAAGAACCACAATGGCCTTGATGATCTGTCCTACCTTTGGGTCAGGAACTCCAATCACTCCAGCGGCTTTTACCTTAGGATGAGAATAGAGAACCTCTTCAATCTCCTTCGCAAATACAGAATACCCCTTATACTTGATGAGATCCTTTTTCCGATCGTAGAAATGGAAGTACCCCTCCTCATCCATCTTGACCAGATCTCCTGTTCGAAGCCATACCTTCCCTTCGATCTCTATGAGTTGATTCTTTGTCTCTTCAGGTTTTTTCCAGTAGCCCTGCATGATATTCGGACCATGGAGGATGAGTTCTCCGATCTCTCCGACCGGCATAAACTCTTCTTTCTCTACCCCGAGAATAGCGGCTGAGATATTGGGAAGGGGGACTCCAAAGGATCCAACTTTGGGTCTATCAAAGGGATTGGTATGAGAGACCGCACTGCACTCTGTGAGCCCATAGCCTTCAAGAATCCGGGTCCCTGTTTTTCTTTCCCAATCCTTGACCGTGGATTCATGCAGGGTGTCTGCTCCACAAACAATCCCTTTTAATCGCTTCCAGTTTACTCGGTCTGTCTTATCATATTCTTTAAGGTACTCGTACATCGTTGGGACTCCAAAGAACATAGAGGCCTTATAGGTTTCTATGGCCTCAAGGATTTCTTCAAGGTCGGGTGTGGTAAAAAGGAGCAGGGTTGAGCCTTGGATTAACCCGTTTAGCATGACAACGACCTGACCATAAATATGGTAGAAGGGGAGGAAGGCAAGCATGGTCTCCTTTCCCTCTTCGAGAAAGGGCCAGAAACTTTGAGTCTGGGTACTACAGGCAATCAGGTTAAAATGGGTGAGCATGGCTCCTTTGGGAGATCCTGTGGTCCCTCCGGTATAAGGAAGGGCGGCCAAATCCTCTTTGGGAGAGAGACGAATCTCGGGGACCTTGGGAGGGTATTTCTTAATCAAATTTTGAAATTGATGGATCCCTGAACTTTCTTCAATCTTTGGAGTAGGAATGTCCACTTTTCGCCAGATCTTCCCGATGAGACTCTTTCCCAGGAACTTTTTTAAAGGAGGGAGATATTCGCCAATGTTGGTGACGATCACCTCCTTAAGATCTGGCTTTGCCTTCTCCACATTTTCATAAAGGATATCCTGGCAAACCAGGTATCTTGCCTCACTATCCTGCAGCTGATACTTCACCTCGATGCTTGTATAGACCGGGCTGATGGGGGTCACCGTTGCCCCTGCCTTAAGGGCTCCGAAATAAGAGATGATGTACTGGGGACTGTTTAAAAGATAGAGAGCCACACGATCTCCTTTCCTCACCCCTAAATCCCAAAGGGCGTGGGCAAAACGATTGACTTGCTCCTCCAGTTCCTTGAAGGTCATCTTTCTTCCATAGAAGACGAGGGCCACTCTATTCCCATATTTTCTTATCACCTCATCAAAAAGTTCAGGGATTGTCTTTTCTGGAATCGGGAGGGTTTCAGGCACTCCTTTGGGATAGAATTTTAGCCAGGGTTTCTTTTCATAGATTTCTTTATACTCCATTTTCCCCTCCTTCAGTCTTTTTCTTTCCCATCTCCGCAAAACAGATCCGACAGGTCTTTCTCCAGGCCACGTTCCGAACTTTACACCTTGGGCACTCCTCTTCCATTCTATCTCGAATCCAGGTGGTTAATCCTTCAGGCATAAAGAGAAGGATGATGATCACAATGAGGCCAAACAGAAGGGTCCTGATCTCTGGAAGGATCCGGAGAAATTCCATAAGAGGATAGAGGATAAAGACCCCAGTGATGGGGCCATAAATGGTGACCACCCCACCAAAGATGGCCCAGATGATGGCCTGAAAAGAGAGGGATACCTCAAGGGTGGAAGGACCAGCAATTCTGATAAAATGCGTATAGAGGCCACCTGAAAGGCCTGCAAAGAAGCCACTGAGAGAAAAAGCCAGAAGTTTATATCTCGTAGTGTTGATTCCAGAGGCCCTCACTGCAACCTCATCTTCGCGAATGGCATGAAAGATGATTCCGGTCTTAGAATCCCCAATCTTCCACATCACCAATCCTAATCCTATCATCAGAATGACACAGATATAATAGGAAACAAGGCGAGAACTGGCGAGGGGTTTGATTCCTGAGACTCCCAATTCTCCACCTGTAATATTAGGAATGGTAAAAACGATTCCCATCAGGATGATGGGAAAAGCAAGCGTTGCCAGAGCCAGATAAGGTCCCCTTAATCTTAGACAGGGAATCCCTATCACCAGACCCGCGATGACCGCTGCCAATGCTCCGATGGGGATCGTCATCCAAGGAGGAAATCCAAATCGAAGATTAAGGATGGCACTGGTGTAAGCGGCTACCCCGAAGAAGAGGGCGTGTCCAAAATTCATCTGGCCTGTGAAACCTGAAAGGAGATCCCAGCTTGCAGCAAAGATGGCAAAGATAGAGGAGAGGATAATGATTCTCAGGAGATAGGGGTCTTTAATAAATAAAGGAAGGATCAGAAGTCCCAGACAGAAAAAGAAGGCGATCATTCTACTCGGAAGGATAAAGATTTCCTTCTCAAGAAAGAGACGGATCTTACGAAAGGAAAAGAGAGAAGCCACCATTTTCTTATCTCTCCTCCTCGAAGGCCACACCGAAGAGTCCTTCAGGTCGAATGAGTAAGACCACAATCATGATCGTTAAAGAAAAGGCCCCCTTTAAAAAAGCCCCAAGGGGAATGAGGAAAACGACCAGAGTTTCCGTAAATCCTAAGATAAAAGCCCCTGCAAGGCTCCCTTTGATCGAACCCAATCCACCTAAAACCACGATGGCCAATACCATCACTAAAGGGTGGAGCCACATGTATGGTTCAACTACAGAAAGGGGGGCCACCAGAACCCCTCCAATGGCTGCCATCATTACAGCAATCCCCATGGTCACCATAGCCACCCGATTGACATTCATTCCCATCAGATTGGCTACTTCTCGATCCTGAGC
Organism: Deltaproteobacteria bacterium; assembly: GCA_037444165.1. GTDB lineage: Bacteria > Desulfobacterota > BSN033 > BSN033 > UBA1163 > CALIBK01. The sequence continues at coordinate 7,509 of JBBIMX010000025.1, forward strand.
CGTTGCTCGAATAGCAATGCCCAATCGCGTTCTGAAGAGAATCACCCATGTAAGGAGAAGGACAAAGAAGACTACGATCAGGGTCAGCAGATGTTGGTAACTGACCCTGACCCCTGAAATCTGGATGAAACCTGTCAAAAGGCTTGGGTTTCCGCGAAAATGGCCTCCATAGATAAGAAGCACGATTTCCTGAAAGACCATCGCCACGGCAATCGTGACAATTAAGACGGTAATCTCGTGCTCCTGAATGGGTTTGATGGAGAGTTGATAGACTATCATTCCAATTCCAGTGACAAGGGCAATCGAAAAAAGAATGGCAAGGAGGGGATGAAGACCCATCCGGGTAGAGAAGGTGTAGATGAAATAGGCAGCAATCATATAAAAGGCGGTGTGGGCGATGTTGACGATTCGAGCCACTCCAAAGATGAGCGAGAATCCCACAGCCAGAAGGGCATAGACCCCTCCATGAATCAAGCCATTGATCAGAATATTTTCAATCATTTATACGCCCCAAGCTCTATTTCTTCTTCCATTTTTCAACCACCCAGGGAGGGATCTTATATTTCACCGCTCCCTTGTAAGTGATTCCTTCCCAATTCAAAGGCCATACACACATCAATTTTCCATCCTGCCATTGGGTTCCTGTGGCTGTGACAAAGTTGGGTCCCCAGGTCACATCATGATCTTTGGTAAATACGATTCGACCTGCCGCTCCATAGAAGTCGGTCTTTTCGAGTTCAGTAACAAGTTTATCCGCATCGAGGGTTCCTGCCTTTTCAATGGCATTGGCAAGAATCCGAATGGCATCATTGGTTCCTGCATTATAAGTGGGGAACTCCCCAACTTTGGCAACAAACTTGTCATAAAAGGGAATAGTCATTGGAGTGATTTCAACTCGAGCATAGGTATTGATGGTCGTGTCATAGTTTCCCAGGCCTCCTGTGGCCTCCCAGAATCCTTTCTTCTGTGCTTCTACATTGATTCCCACAGAGGCAGCAGGGATTTTGAGCTCTCCCCATTTCTTTGCATAGGGGATTCCTAATGGGCCTGAGATCGTCGTGAAGATGATATGAGCCCCTGAGGCATTGATCGCAGACAGTTCAGCAGTTACATCGGTTGCTGTTGCAGAGGGTCTCCATTCACCTGCGATTTCCATTCCCATCTTTGGAATATTATTTTTAGCTGCAGCTACGATGGGATCCGCCCAGACCGCCTTCTCTGCAAAAATGGCAACCTTGGGTTTTGGAATTCCAAGTTCCATTCCGATGAATTTTCCCACCATTCCCAGAAGAATAAAATCAACCTTGGCCAGAAACATAGAGTTTATAGGGGTGACTCGGAACCAATACTTATACTTATTGTAGTCTTTGGCCACTCGGGCGCAGAGTTCGGGATGGGCAGCACCACATCCAATGAAAATCTTTTTATAATCCATGGCCACGTCCTGCATGGCAAAGACCGCTTCGGTTCTAAACCCCCCAATGATAAAATCCACTTTATCTCTGGTGATGGCCCTCTCGACGGCACTGGCTGCATCCGGGACATTGAGGATCTCATTGGTATCAATCTTTATCAGTTTGATTGGAAGCCTCTTTCCACCAACAAGAATCCCTCCTTTGGCATTGATCTCTTCTGCAGCAAACTCTGCACCAAACCAGTGATGTTGGCCTTGGATAAAGGCCATGGGGCCTGCGACACCGATCTTAATTTCCTGAGCGATTCCTGTTGATCCACCAAAAAGAATGAATAATGAAGTCATTATCAGTACTAGGACTCTTCCCCATTTTTCCATGGTTTGCCCTCCTTTCCTTTAATTTTTGAATTAATTCCCATAAAAAGTTCTTCCTGATTCAGCCATCTCTCGAAGCAGGGAGGAAGGTTTAAACCTAAGCCCATGCTCCTGTTCGAGCCTTAGGAGATGTTCATAAACCTGGCGGATTCCCCATGTATCCGCATATCTAAGAATCCCTCCTCGATAAGGTGGAAAACCAAGTCCATAAACAACAGCCAGATCCATGTCCTGAGGTCTGTCGCAAATTCCATCTTCGATGATATAAGCCGCTTCATTGATTGCCCTTGCGAGCATCCGATCCATCACCTCTTTGTATGAGACTCTTTTGGGTTTAATTCCCTTCTCTTTGAGATAGCTTTTGATCACCTCCTCTACTTTGGGATTAGGGACCGGTTTTTCCCCTCGATAATCATACCAGCCCGCTCCAGTCTTTCGGCCATAACAGCCGGTTTGATAGATCAGTTCGGAGATGGGAGACATCCTCCACCGTTCTCCAAAGGATCGCTCAAAATACTTCGCCACGTGATAGTTGATGTCTAAGCCAGTCAGATCACCAAGGGTAGCGGGTCCCATCGGCAATCCGAAATCCACAACTGCCTCTTCAATCGTTATAGGATCCACGCCTTCACCCACCATAAAGGTAGCTTCTCCCATGAGCGCACCAAGCTGTCTTGAGACATAGAAGCCAGGGCCATCGTTGACCACGACGGGGATCTTTCGAAGGGCTCGTGCAAAGGCGACACTGGTAGAGAGGGTTTCATTGGAGGTCTCCTTTCCACAGATGATCTCAAGAAGCTGCATCCTTTCAGCGGGATTAAAAAAGTGGAGTCCAATCATCCGCTCGGGATTTTTTAGTACGGAGGCCATCTCCGTAATAGAGAGGGCAGAAGTATTGGTTCCAAAGACCACCTCGGGACGGCAAATGGCTTGAAGCCTCTTCCAAATGGACTGTTTAATCTCCATATCTTCAACAACAGCCTCGATCACCAGATCGACATGGCCGAGGTCTTCAAAAGAGGTGGTCGTCTTCAAACGATCTCGAAGGAGGGCTTCAAGTTGATCCGGAGTCATTTTTCCTTTCTTGATGGAATAGTCAAAGGTTTTACGAATGGAGGATAAGGCCTTCTGAATCGCCTCCTCATGGATATCCCAGAGGATGGTTTGAAATCCCTGGATGAGGAGGAGGTGAGTGATGCCCGATCCCATCGTCCCTCCTCCAAGCATTCCTACGACTTTGATCTTTTTGGGTTCCACTCCTTCAATCCGAGGGAGTCTCCCTGCGGCTCGACTATTGAGAAATAGACCGATCAGGTTTTTAGCCACATCTGAAAGGGCACAGTCACAGAAGAGTCGAGCCTCCAGTTTAAGATCCGCTTCAAAATCATCCGTGAGGCCCTGCTCCATGGCTTCGATGGCTTTAAAAGGAGCGATGTAACCCTTTGCCTTCTTCTGGGTTTCCTCTTTTGCATAAGCGATGGCCATCTTTTTGGTCATCCAGTTTGGCAGACGATCCTTTCGCAAGGAGGTCCTTCGATCTCGATGATTCAGTTCCTTAGAGATAAAACGCTTTGCCACCTCCAGGGCCTTCTCTATGAGAACCTCTCCTGATACAACTTCGTCAATGCAACCTTTTTCCAACCCTTCTTCTGAAGAGATAGGCTCTCCGGTAAGAATCATCTTTAAAGCTTCCGGGAGACCGATCAATCGAGGAAGTCTCTGAGTTCCTCCTGCTCCTGGAATGAGCCCCACCTTGACCTCTGGTTGTCCGATCTGAATCCCCTCAGCCGCTATCCTGTAGTGGCAGGCCATTGCTATCTCAAGACCTCCACCCAGACAGGTTCCATTGATTGCCGCAATGACCGGTTTGGGCCCCTCCTCCAACTCATTTAGGAATCGATCGTTCTCCATGACCTGATGAAAAAGGGTCTCCCGGTCCTTTACTTTCTGAATCTCAGTGATATCCGCTCCTCCCGTGAAGTTCTTTCCACTTCCTGTAAGGATTACCGCCTTGATCTGCCCTTCTTCAAAGGCCTCTCGGATAGCCTCTTTGAGCTCGTCCATAAGGGCTTTGGAGAGTTGATTTACTGGAGGATGATTGAAGGTGATAACCGCGATTCCATCGTGAAGATCTATAGTTAGCCTCTGATACTCTCGTTTCATCTCTCCCTCTTCTATGCTTCTCTCTCAATAAGGGTTGCCACTCCCTGACCCCCACCCACACAGGCCGTGGCCAGTCCATAGCGGCCTTGCCTCAGTTTTAGAATTCTTGAAAGGGTTCCCACCAATCGAATCCCTGTGGCTCCCAATGGATGGCCGATCGCAATTCCTCCTCCCATCACGTTGACTCTTTCTGGATCGATCCCCAGCTCTTTGATGCAATTCAGGGTGACAATAGCAAAGGCCTCATTGATCTCCCAGTAATCGATGTCTTTGACTTCCAGTCCCGCCTTCTTTAAAGCCATACGACTGGCAGGGACAGGTCCAGCACCCATAATCGTTGGATCCACCCCCGCAAACCCGATGGAGCGAATGGTGGCCAGTGGCTCAATTCCTTTTTCTTTAGCCTTCTCTTTTGATATCAGGATCATCGAAGTGGCTCCAGCATTGAGGGGAGAAGAATTTCCTGCCGTGATCACTCCGTCAGGTTTAAAGGCAGGTTTAAGATCCTTCATCCCCTCCAGGGTTGCCTCCTCTCTGATGGCCTGGTCTCGATTCACCAAAAAATGCCTTCCATCCGGTAGCTCCACTTCGATGGGGAGGATTTCGTCCTTGAAAAAACCCTCTTGATAGGCTTTGAAAGCCAATTGATGGGAACGGACTGCCCAGCGGTCCATCTCTTCTTTTGTAATCCCTCTGAGGCTGAAGAGTTTCTCTGCCGTGAGTCCCATATTCGTACTGGTGACCATGTCCCAATGGTGATAGGAAGGATCGTTAAAGAGATGAGGATTGAGAGAGACAATCCCTTTCTCTTTAAGAGGGGCTCCCATAGGAACTCGAGTCATATGTTCCATCCCACCCACCATGACAATTTCAGCATATCCCAGGGCAATTTCCATAAATCCCATATGAATACAAGCCATGGAAGACCCACACTGCTGGTCGATAAATTTTGCTGGGATCTCTTTAGGCAGATTGGCTAAGAAGATGGGAAGCCTTCCTCCATAGGTCCATTGTTCACTCACTCCATAGGCAGACCCTACAATGAAATCGTCGATCTCCTCAGCTTTGAGGCCTGTTCTTTTGATCAGTTCAGGAAGAAGCCTAGCCATCAGTTCATCGGCTCTCCATTGATAAAACCAATCCCTTACGGGATCATTGGGCCTTGATCTGGAAAAGGCGGTTCTCAAATATCCAGCAATGACGACCTCTCTCATTCCCTTTTTCTCCTTCGGTTTATCTCATCCCTCAGAGAGGAGGGTTACGATCCTGAATTCCAGCAAGTTTTTTGACCATCTTCTTTCTCGACTCGATGTCATACTGGGTCGTGATTGCTATGGCTTCCATGACCGGGGACCCTCCGCCGTGATAGGAACCCATGAGGTGAATCCCACCACTGGAAGAACAAAGGATATCCCCGATGTAGCGCCACAGTTGGGCTGCGTCCTCTGGATGAATGGCAGGGTTACGGGTGATATATTTGTAGAGTAAATCCTTGGTCTCTGGATTGATGAAATCTCCTTCGTAAGGAAAGGTAGCCGGAATACCTCCAGCAATATCACATAAGATTTCTGCCTCTCGATAGACCGCCTCTCCAGTCAGGCATCTTCCCACATTGGCATAGATGGAGTGAGGGATATAAGTCCCCGGACCATAGGGTACAGAGCCGACTCCAGGAACATAGAGTTCAGGTTTTCCAAGCTCAGAGGCTGTAAAGCCTGCTGCATAGCCCAGTTCCGTAATGAGAATGATCTCTGCAAGTTTGTCACGGACGTGGGGAGCTTTTGTAATTCCATTATATTCTGCAGCCAGGGCTACAGCCCCGATCATGAGATCGCCCATCGCAGGTTTACATCCTGAATAGCTATGACGATGAAACAGGGCAAACAGGAGGGCACAGATGCCTCCTTGGATCGCCTCTCCGCAGAGAAAGACCCTCTCCCAAGGGACAAAGCAGTCATCGAAGATGACATAGGAATCGGTATAGCCTGGCGCAAACCCCCTTTTAAAGTACTTTCGAGAACGAAGGTTATGAACCGTGACGACCTGTTTCACCCCTTCCCAATCTGCGGGCACAGCAAAAGCCACGGCCCAATCCTTCTCTTCAGGGAGAAGGGTTCGTGTGGGAACGACCAGGATTTCATCAGCAATGGAGGCTTCGGATATATGAACTTTGGATCCTCTTACCACAATGCCATCGCTCTTCTTTTCTATCACTCGCACATAGAGATCAGGGTCCTTCTGCTGAGAGGGGCGCTTCATCCGGTCGCCCTTTACATCGGTCTGCGCACAACAACCCACGAGATCCTCTCTCTGAAACCTCTCGAGCCATTTCTTAAAATTTTTATGGTATTCTGTTGCTCCATGATTCTCTTTGTCGACCTCGTAGGTGACATTGTAAAGGGCATTGGTGGCATCCACTCCCATGCATCGCTGGATGCATCCTCCGACCACCTGGCATAGGAGTCGAGTCATATCCTGTTTCTTATGGAGATCTTCTTTGTTCTGATGAACATGACAGAATCGATTGATCCTTTCCCCGGTCAGATGGGAGATAGCCGTACATAAATCTTCATATTTCGGATCGGCTGCATAGTCAAATGTCACACTCATGGTCTCGATTGCAGCCATCTGGATCTCATCGTCCCGGGAAATCTTTTCCCCATTCAGGTAGAGGTTGCGTCGCATTTTTCGGAGTCTTTCAAGATATTGTTCCTTCGTCCTCATCTTTTCATCCTTAGATAGAAAATGGATATTTTCCCGCCTTGATGACCGCCTCGGCGATTTTACGCCTGAGGGCAATGGTATTGACAGGGACAAATCGAGTGAGTTTCTTTAGAGCAGAAAGCTGGGTGCGGAGGGTATCCCCTTCGGCAATGGCTGAAAGGGCCACCTTTGCAAACCCCTCCAGACGGTCAAAGGCGTCATTCACATAGACCTTCACCATGGCCTTCTGGAGTTCGGCTTTTTCATCGTAAGATCGATTTAAAGATTTCAAGGCCCTGAGAAGACCGCTCTCCATGGCATAGACTTGGATGACCATGTCGCTGAGGAGCCCCAGGAGTTCCTGTTCCTCGACGAGATTCATCATATATTTCTGGACGGCTGATCCCATCACGAGAAGGGTAATCTTCTTTGAGAGATCCACCATTTCCTGCTGAAGGGTCAATCCCTTCTCATCGATCTCCACTTTGGGCCGAAGGGTGAGGATCTCTGAGGCTAACCTCTGGGCGGCGGAAAGAAGGGGGAGCCGGCCTTTAAGAGCCCTTCGGGTGAGCATTTCGATGATGAGAAGACGATTGATCTCATTGGTTCCTTCCCAGATACGGTTGATTCGTTCATCCCTGTATCCCCGCTCCACAGGGTAATCATGGATATATCCATAGCCTCCATGGATTTGGACGGCTTCATCCACCACATAGCCCGCGTTTTCAGAGCAGAAGACTTTATTGATCGAATCTTCAATATTGTACTCCTCGATGGCTTTTGCCATCCGGAGACCCGCGTCTTCTGCCTGACGATCAATCGTCTTGAAAATTCGAGCCGTGAGCCCTCCTGTTCGGTACACCATGCTCTCCATAATAAAGCATCGAATGGCCATCTCTGCGATCTTCTGGCGGATCAGTCCGAACTCACAGATCGGTTTACCAAACTGAACCCTCTTTTTGGCATAGGCGGTCGCCTCCTGTAAGGCACTCTTTGCCCCTCCCAAGCAGCCTGCCCCCAAGCTGAACCGACCCATATTAAGGACATTTAAGGCTACCACATGACCTTTTCCTATCTCTCCAAGAATGTTTTCAACAGGAACCTTCACATCCGAAAAGATGACTCCCCGGGTTGAAGACCCTTTGACCCCCATCTTATTTTCCTCTTCATCCAGGGAGATCCCCTCAAATCTCCTTTCCACGATGAAGGAAGTAAACTTCTCCCCATCCACTTTGGCATAAGTGGTAAAAAGGTCTGCAATTCCCGCATTGGTTATGAATTGTTTTTGGCCATTAAGGATATAGTATTTTCCATCCGGATCGAGGACAGCGGTCGTCTTTGAATTGAGGGCATCGGAGCCTGCCTCAGGTTCGGTCAAGGCGTAGGCTCCAATCATCTCTCCGGTTGCCAGTTTTGGGAGATAACGGCGCTTTTGATCTGGAGTTCCAAAAAAGAGAATGGGAAGGGAACCAATCCCGGTATGGGTTCCAAAGGTGGCCATGAAAGAGCCTCCTCCCTGAGCCATCTTCTCCCAGATCAAAAGGGAGGTTACTTTATCCAGGTCCTGACCTCCATATTCCTCAGGGATATCCGCGGAGAGAAACCCTAACTCTCCTGCCTTCTTAAGAAGACTTACAAGAAGTCCCTCTTTCTTCTGCTCGATCTCTTCGATGACGGGATGAACCTCTCCTACCACAAAATCGGTGACGGCTTTGGCAATGAGAATCTGTTCCTCTCCAAAATCTTCTGGAGTAAAGACCTCCTCGGGTGAAGTCGATTCCATTAAGAAGGACCCCCCTTTTACAACCGTCTCCATCGTTTCCTCCCTTCTCCTTTCAGACCATTTAAGGCAAATTTAAAGATGAAATCAGAAAGGTCGTTTACGGAAACCCCTTTTTTAGGATGAAACCAGATTCGGGTTCTCGTGATCATGGAGGCAATCATAAATCCTGCCAATTTTACATCAATCTCAGGCCAATCCTGTGACTCAATGCCCCGGCGGATCACTTTTCGGATGATTCGATCGTAGGTGTCCCGCAGGTCAATAATCTTTTTTCGATTCTCAGGGGAAAGGTTATCGAGGGCCACATCAAAAAGAAGCTTGGCTGAGCGTCGATAACTTAAAGTGACTTTTAAATGACTTTCGATGATCAGTCTAAGCTGTTCAGGGGGTGGAAGTCCATTTTCCTCTTCTAAATGTTGAATGGGATGGATGATCTGATCCATCTCCTCTCGAAGGACTTCGAAAAGGATTTCTTCTTTATCCGAAAAGAAGTTATAGATATTGGCTGGTCGACATCCATAAGCCTTACTAATATCAGCCATGCTGGTGGAAAGATACCCTTTTTCCCAGAAGAGTCTTCGCGCAATATGAAGCATCTTTCTCCTCTGAGTTCCGGGTTTGGATGTGTGATTGCCTCTTAGTCTATTTCTCTTTAGGAGAGGAATCATCCACCATCCATCCTTCTCATTCTCGGGAATGAAATGAAGTTAATGAATAACCATTCATCTACTAAATCCCTTTTCGTTTGTCAAGGGAAAAATGACCTGTCGGGTAACCCCTCTCCCCTTCTCCGGCTTATTCCACACCTCTCAGTGATGGATTACCTTAAGGGGATATTATAGACATTTAAATCATTTTTGATTATGATAGGCTTAAAAAGAGAGGAGAGACATGAAGATTGCGATTTCAGGAAAAGGTGGAGTAGGAAAGACGACCCTTGCGGGGGTGATGGCTCGACTTTTGGCGGATGAAGGAAGAAAAGTATTGGCCATCGATGCTGACCCCGATTCTAATCTTGCCTCGGCTATCGGGCTCCCGAAGGAACTTACTGCAAAGCTTTCTCCTATTGCCTCCATGACCTCTCTCATCGAAGAGAGAACCGGAGCGAAGAAGGGAACCTTTGGTGCCCTCTTTAAACTCAACCCTAAAGTGGATGATCTCCCGGATGAATTAGGAGTGACTTACCAGGGGGTCAAACTCCTTCTCTTGGGATCTATTCCACAGGGAGGGGGAGGCTGCTTCTGTCCCGAGAATGTCCTTCTAAAGAATCTCCTCCGTCATATTTTGATCCAAAGGGATGAGGCCCTCATTATTGATATGGAAGCGGGATTGGAACATTTAGGAAGGGGAAGCACGGGATACGTGGATGCCCTCATCATTGTGGTTGAGCCAGGACAGAGGGCCATCAATACAGCCAGACAGATCCGAAAACTTGCCGAGGATTTAAAGATCCAAAGAATCATGATTGTGGGAAATAAAGTCACCTCCGAGCAGGATAGGAAACTCATCGAAGAGAATCTTGCTGATTTTCCGATTTTAGGGCATATAAGCTTTAATCCGATGATCCTTCAGGCAGACCGTGAGGGTCAATCTCCTTATGATTTAGATGGTCAGATTCGTGAGGAAGTGAAAGCCATCGTAAAGGAATTGGAGAAAAGAATTTAGACGAAGATGGTTCGGACAATCTTTGTCTGGTCCTGCATCGTGATAGCCACATTAGCCCTGGGAATCCTGGCCCTGATCACCGTTCCCTTCGATCGAAAGGGAAAGGTGGTTCACCAGTATGCCAGGCTCTGGGGAAAGGTTGCCCTCTGGGCCAATGGGGTCAGGGTGAGGGTGGGGGGACTTGAAAATCTAAAAGGGAAGGGACCTTATGTTTTTATGTCGAACCATCAGGGAAGCTACGATATCTTCGCCCTATTGGGTCATCTTCCTTTCCAGTTTAAATGGCTGGCCAAAAGGGAACTCTTCTCCATTCCTTTTTTTGGCTGGACCATGGTGGCTGCAGGGTATATCAGCGTCGATCGAAAAGGGACCCGTGAGACGGTCGAGGCGATGAATGAAGCAGCCCAACAGATTCGAGAAGGGATATCTGTCGTCATCTTTCCAGAAGGGTCCCGGAGTCAGAATGGGAGCCTTCAACCCTTCAAGAAAGGGGGATTCACCTTGGCCATCAAATCCAGGGTTCCCATTGTTCCAATCGCCATTGATGGAAGTCGAACGATCATGCCCAAAGATAGACTCAAAGTATCCCCCGGGGATATATGGATCCAGTTGGGATCTCCCATTGAGACAGAGAATTGTTCACTCAAAGATAGGGAGTTTTTGATGGCGAAGGTAAAGGAGAGGATAACCCAGAACCTGGAATCTATTTTAAAGATGAGGGGTGAGAGGAACCGTGGTTGAAGATTCTCTCAAAGAGAAAATCAAGCGAGAGAGTATAGGGATTCTTCTCTTTTCCATCGCTCTCTTTATCTTCCTTAGCCTTTTCTCCTATGATCCCGGAGACCCTTCCTTCTTCACCTACACCTCCTCCAAGACAAGAGGGGTTCATAACTGGATGGGGATTATCGGGTCCTATCTCTCAAGCCTTCTCCTTCAAGGATTTGGGTTTCCTTCCTTTCTCATCCCCCTTTTCTTGGGAATCTATGCTTTTAGTTTCATCCTTCGCTGGGAGTGGAGATTGTTGGGGATTAAATTCGGGGGTTCGCTCCTCCTCCTTCTCTCCTCTTCCTCCCTCTTCAGTCTCTGGATGAAACCCTTTCATCTTTATCCCCGGGATATCTCAGGAGGAGGTTTTATTGGAGAGATCCTATCGAGAAGCCTGGTTCGATACTTCAATCCTCCAGGGGCAACCATTCTCCTCATCGCCGTTTTCATCCTGGGATTCATTTTGGCGACAGGCATTTCTTTTATAGGGTTGATCCACCGAATAGGTCAGGTCATTTCTGCATTGGCTGAGAAGGTCTCCACCCTCAAGATGATGAGGCGAGAACGTTCAGAGAGGGTCAGGAGACTGGATAAACATAAAAAAGAGAAAGAGAGGGTGGAGAGGGAGGAAATCCCTCAGGTCGTCACACCCCCTTTAGTCGAAAAACCGAAAATGGCAAAGAAGCAGGAAGAGACTCCCAAACAGGAAGCCTTCGAGTTTGTTAAACCGAAGAAGTTGTTTGAACTCCCACCCCTCTCTCTTCTCGATGCAGAGGTAGAGAAGAGACAGAAGATCGATCGGGATAGCCTCATTATGAACGCAAAGATCCTGGAGAAGAAGCTTCTCGACTATGGAGTAGAGGGGAAGGTGGTGGAGGTGAGGCCCGGTCCTGTCATTACGGTCTATGAGTTCGAACCTGCTCCGGGAGTGAAGGTCAGTCGAATTGTCAGTCTGGCTGATGATCTCGCTTTGGCCTTAAGCGCGGTCACCATCCGAATTGTAGCTCCTATCCCAGGAAAGTCCGTTGTTGGAATCGAAGTCCCCAATACCCATCGGGAGACCGTCTATCTTAAGGAGATCATTGATTCCGAGGCCTTTCGAAACTCTAAATCGAAACTGACCTTTGCCGTAGGGAAGGATATCTCTGGAGAGCCTTTCGTGATCGACCTGGCCAGACTTCCCCATCTGTTGATTGCCGGCTCTACGGGATCTGGAAAGAGTGTCTCTATCAATTCAATGATCTGCAGCATTCTCTTCAAGGCCACTCCGGAGGAAGTTCGATTCCTCATGATCGATCCCAAGATGCTTGAACTTTCTGACTATGACGGGATCCCCCATCTTCTTCTTCCAGTGGTGACCAATCCCAAAAAGGCCGCAAGTGCACTGAAGTGGCTGGTCGATGAGATGGAACGGCGATACACCGTCTTGGCTGAGAAGGCGGTTCGGAATATAGAACACTATCATCAAAAAATAGAGAAGGAAGAGAAAGAGAGAGGAAGGGTGTATAAACGAAAGGGGGATTCCTTAGAGGGAGAAGAGGAGGCGTCTCCGGAGGAGATGGAGAGGCTTCCTTATATTGTGGTGGTCATCGATGAGCTTGCCGACCTGATGATGATCTCTTCGAGAGAGGTAGAAGAATCGATCACCCGACTTGCCCAGATGGCTCGAGCGGTAGGAATTCATCTGATCCTTGCCACCCAGAGGCCTTCGGTCGATGTCCTCACCGGGATCATCAAGGCCAATTTCCCCGCACGCATCTCCTTTCAGGTTACTTCCAAAGTCGACTCCCGAACCATTCTGGATACGATAGGAGCAGAACATCTCTTAGGTTCGGGAGATATGCTCTTTCTTCCTCCTGGAAGTTCAAAATTGGTGAGGATTCATGGAGCCTATGTGTCCAGTGCCGAGATTAAACGGATTGTCGAATTTTTGAAAAAACAAGGTCCCCCTTCCTATGAGTCGTCCATCCTTCTCGAAGAGAAGAGGGAGAAAGGGGGACAGGGGGACGAAGAGGAAGAATATGACGAGAAGTATGACGAGGCTGTGGCCTTTGTGGCAGAAACCGGGCAGGCCTCCATCTCTCTGATTCAAAGGCGATTTCGAATCGGCTATAATCGGGCAGCACGGATCATCGAAAAGATGGAGGAGGAAGGGATCGTGGGCCCTTCGGATGGGATCAAGCCCAGGGAAGTCTTGATCAAAAAGATAGAGCCATAAAGGAGGAGGATGTGAAAAAAATAGGAATGGGAATGGTTGGGTTTCTTTCCATGGTTTTATCCGTTTCTGTGGGATTAGCGATGGAGTCTCAAACGGTCCTCACTGAAATCCAGAATCGATATGAGAAGACCCAGGATTTTGAAGCAAGTTTTGTTCAAGAATACATCGGCAAGGTGATGAGACAACCCCAGCAGTCAGAAGGAAAGGTCTATTTTAAAAAGCGAGGGATGATGCGGTGGGATTACAAAATTCCTGATCAGAAACTGATCTCTGATGGCAGAACCCTCTGGCTCTATCAACCCGAAGAGAAACAGGTCTTTGTCTATTCTGCGGAGGAGATGATCAAAGAGTTTGGATTTCTTTCAGGAGTGGGGGATTTGAGACGAGATTTTAAGCTCCTCCATCCCCAGGAACCCGCCCCCCAGAAAGAGGGCACCTATGTATTGGAATTAATCCCTCGAGAAACCCATCCAGCCGTCTCCAAACTCTCTTTCCGGGTCGATCCGAAAACCTATTATATCGTACAGGTCGATGTGATTGACGGTTTGGGAAACGTGACCCGAACCCGTCTTATGGAGATCCAAACGAACCAAGGTCTTCCCGAATCTTTCTTCCAATTTAAAATCCCACCCGGAGTGGAGGTGATTAAAACTCCCTCCCCTACTTCTCCCGGAGGAAAAGGGATTCCCAAAAAGTAAGAGATGCCAGTCTTCAGAACGGAAGCCATTGTCACCCGATCCCTCCCTTATGGAGAATCTGATCGAATTCTCACCTTTTTTACGAGAGATTTTGGGAAACTAAAAGGGGTGGCCAAGGGAGCGAGGAGAAGTAGAAAACGGTTTCAGAATGCTCTTGGCCTTTTTACCTATCTTCGCTTAATTTTTTTTGATCGCGAGGGAATGGGTCTGGTCCGTGTTGAGGGGGCCGATGTCCTGCAGGGATTCCCTAAAATTCGAGAGAGCCTGAAAAAATTCTATTATGGGAGTTACTACCTTGAGCTGATCAATGAAATGGCAGGGGAGAGAGAGGCCAATCAAGAGGCCTTTGAGCTTCTTATCTCCTTTCTTTCGGATCTTGAGTCGGAAGAGCCTAAGGAAGAGTGGTTGCGAATGTTTGAGGTGAGAATGCTCTCCCTCTTTGGGTATCGGCCCCATCTCATCCGTTGTGGCCTCTGCCAGAGAGAATGGAGGCAATTAGAGGGAGAACCTCATCTATTTTTTTCTATCGAGAAAGGGGGTTTAGTTTGCGGCCCCTGTTCCAAGGGTTACAATAATCTTTATCCTCTCTCCCTGGGAACAGCTCGTTTGATCGATGAGATTTCTCAACTGGATTTAAAGAGGCTTTCGAAACTTCGCTTTACCTCTCAGGCCCTGACCGAGAGTCGAGAATTTCTTCCAAGATTTATTGAAAACGAGTTGGGAAAGGAATTGAAATCCTTAAAAACTTTAAAGAGTTTAAAGGAAATGAGTTGACTCGAGAGCCTTTAGAATTTGACATTTGGACCTCATCGTGATAAACCCAACCCGTTAAAAAGAGGGAGGAGAAAAAAGATGGACTTTCAGGAATTGATCTTTGCCCTGGAGAGGTTCTGGGCCGATCAGGGATGTGTGATCCAGCAACCCTATGATATTGAAGTGGGTGCAGGAACCTTTAATCCTGCCACCTTTCTTAGAGTTTTAGGACCTGAGCCATGGAGGGTGGCCTATGTTGAGCCTTCCCGTCGTCCAACAGATGGCCGATATGGGGAGAATCCAAACCGTCTTCAACATTATTATCAATATCAGGTCATTCTAAAACCTTCTCCTCTCGACGTTCAGGAGATCTATCTTCGAAGCCTGAAGTCTTTGGGGATAGACCCGCTGGATCATGATATTCGATTCGTGGAGGATGACTGGGAGTCTCCAACCCTTGGGGCATGGGGATTGGGATGGGAGGTCTGGCTGGATGGGATGGAGATCACCCAGTTCACCTATTTTCAACAGGCTGGCGGGATTGAGCTCTCCCCTATCCCTGTAGAACTGACCTACGGGATAGAAAGAATTGCCATGTACCTTCAGGGGGTTGATAATGTCTTCGATCTTCAATGGACAAAAGGGATTCGCTATGGAGATATCCACCATCGAGGAGAGGTAGAATTCTCAAAATATAACTTTGAGGAAGCCGATGTGGAGATGCTCTTCCGTCTCTTTGATATGTACGAAAAGGAGTCAAGGGTCCTTGTCCAGAAAGGTCTGGTCCTTCCTGCTTATGATTATTGTTTGAAGACCTCTCACACCTTCAATCTCCTTGATGCCAGAGGAGCGATCAGTGTGACCGAGAGGATGGGCTACATCCTGAGAGTAAGGGCATTAGCGAGGCTCTGTGCCGAGGCCTACCTCAAACAGAGAGAAGAGATGGGATTTCCACTTTTAAAGAGAAAGGACTGAAGGGAAGGGGATATGAAAGAGCTTCTTTTAGAGATTGGAACAGAGGAGATTCCTGCCAAATTTATACCGGAGGCATTGAATGAGTTTAAGCACCTGATTCAGAAGGAGTTTGAAACTCATCGGATCGATTTCGAGGGGATTCAAACCTTCGGGACTCCGAGGCGATTGGTTCTCTACATCTCTTCTCTCTCGGAGAAACAGAAGGATAAGGAGGTTAGAAAGATCGGTCCTTCCAAACGGGCAGGCCTGGATGCCCAAGGGAGGCCTACTTCGGCGGCCATCGGTTTTGCAAAAAGCCAATCTGTTTCGGTGGAATCCCTTGAACTCATAGAGACCGAAAAGGGGGAATATCTCTGTGCGATAAAGAGGGAGACGGGACAACCAACCGATGGGATCCTAAAAGAGATTCTTCCGAGGGTCATCCTGTCCATCCCCTTTCCGAAATCGATGAGATGGTCCGATGTCTCGATCCGCTTTGCAAGGCCCATTCACTGGATTCTCTGTCTTTACGGAGGAGAGGTCATCCCCTTTGAAGTAGGAAATATTCGGAGCGGAGATGTGACCTATGGCCATCGATTCCTTCACCCTGACCCGATCAGGGTAAAGGATTTTTCCTCCTATCTCAAAGCGACTCGTGAGGCCTTTGTGATGGTGGACCCTGAAGAACGAAGGAGAAAGATTGAAGAGGGGATGCGACAAGAGGAGCGAAAGGTTTCTGGGAAGGTGCTGAAGGATGAGGAGCTTCTCAAGGAAGTCAACTTTCTGGTCGAGTATCCTGTCGTCCTCTGTGGCCATTTTGACGAAAAGTTCCTTTCTCTCCCAGAGGAAGTAGTGACCCATTCCATGATGGAACATCAGAGATACTTTCCTTTAATGGACCCTCAAGGAAGATTGCTCCCCTTTTTTGTTTTTATCAGTAATATCTCCCCAAGGGATGAGAAAGTGGTGATCCAGGGGAATGAGAGGGTTCTTAAGGCAAGGCTTTCGGATGCCGAGTTCTTTTTCCATGAAGACCTGAAAGTCCCTCTCGAGCAGAGGGTCGAAGAGTTAAAGAAGGTTGTCTTTCAGGCCAAATTAGGAACCTCTTATGAAAAGGTCCTGCGTTTTAAAGAGATTGCCTCTTTTCTTGCGAAGCGAATCCATCCTTCCATTCAAGAAACCGTGGAGAGGGTGTCTCTCCTCTGTAAAGCAGATTTGGTGACTGGAATGGTGGGAGAGTTTCCAAAACTCCAAGGAGTGATGGGAAGGGTCTACGCACGCCTATCCGGGGAGAAGCCGGAAGTTTATGAAGCCATCTATGACCATTATCTTCCTGCTTTTGCGGGAGATCGATTGCCATCGAGCTCCGTAGGGGACCTGGTGAGTATCGCCGATAAGATGGATACGATCGTGGGGTCTTTTGGAATCGGGGTTGTTCCTACCGGAACCTCCGATCCTTTTGGTTTGAGACGCCAGGCGTTGGGAATCATAAGGATCCTTATTGAGAAAGGGTACTCAATCTCCCTCGAAGAACTCATTGAGTTCAGCGGAACTCTCCTCAAAGAGAAGATGGAGCGTCCCTTGGAAGAGGTCAAGCAGGAGGTCCTCGAGTTCTTCAAAGTCCGATACCAAAATTTTCTATTGGAAAAAGGATATCCCTATGATGTCGTGGAAGCCGTCCTCTCCACTCCATTTGATGATCCCTTGGACCTTCAGAACAGGATAGAGGCCTTACAGAAAGTGAAGGATTGGGAAGACTTCAAATCGATCGTCATCGGTTTTAAACGAGCGATGAATATCCTTAAAGGAATCACCCTGAATAAAGGAATTCGTCCCTCCCTATTTTCTCATCCCGAAGAGGAGGAACTTTTTGAGGCCTGGAGGAAGACGAAAGAGAAGGTCGATCACTCCCTCTCACAAAAAAATTATGCCTCTGCCCTCCTTGAGATGAGTCGGTTGAGGCAACCCATCGATCAGTTCTTTGACAGGGTCCTGGTGATGGTGGAGGATGAGGAGGTCCGGTCCAATCGCCTGGCTCTGCTCAAAGAGATCACCCAGCTCTTTCTCCGGTTCGCGGACTTCTCAAAGCTCACCTGAAAAGGTCTGTCCCTTTCCTCCTTCTGTAGGGAGGGAGTACCTCCTGAAATGAAGCAAAATAGAAGTCGAAAAGGATTTCTGATATAATAATAGAAAATGGAGGCATCAAGAATGATGGATTTATCCTTCCTCGATCAGCCTTCGATTTTAAGTTTTATTTTCTATCCCAGAAAGGAATTCAAAGATTACCCCGGCAATGGGTTCGATCTCTTCATCCCAGTGGAACCCCGGATTTCCATTTCCTCAAGATTTTACCTGGGTCATTCTCAGTGGCCCTGGATCCTCTATTTTCACGGCAATGGTGAGGTGGTGAGCGATTACGATGAGTTGGCTCCTTTCTATCATCAAATCGAGGTCAATCTGGTGGTGGCAGACTATAGGGGCTACGGGGCAAGCAGCGGGAAGCCTGCCTTGGGTCACCTTTTAAGAGATTCCCACAAAATCTTTCTGGCCGTAAAAGAAGAGCTCTTGAGAAGAAGACTTCGGAGTGAGGTGTGGGTCATGGGGAGATCTCTCGGGAGTCTCTCAGCCCTGGAACTGGCTTCCTCGTTTCAGGAGGAGATAAAAGGATTGATCATAGAGAGCGGTGCTATCAGTATGGTCAGGGTCTTCCGAAATTTAGGGGTTCCCATTGATGGGAGGACCTTAGAGAAGGTCGATCGAGAATGGGAGGAAAAGGTGAAGGGCATTTCCCTTCCTTCTCTGATCATTCATGGGGGTCGAGACAGCCTTGTTCCAGTAGAAGAGGGGCGCGAGCTTTATCAGTGTTTAGGCTCAAAGGAAAAGAAGCTTCTCATCATTCCACAGGCCACTCATAATGATATTCTCTGGGTTGGCTTCAAGGATTACTTTAAAGCCATCCACGGCTTTATTAAAGAAGGCCATTTTTAGGAAATGGGATGATGGATTCTTTAAAAGAGAAGATAGAGCGGCTCCCAAGTCATCCGGGAGTTTATCTCTTTAAGGACAAAAAGGGCTCCATTCTTTATGTAGGAAAGGCGGGAAACCTCCGTCACCGGGTAAGCTCCTATTTTCAGAAACAGGAGATAAAGAATGCGAAGACTCTGGCCCTCCTTGACAGGGTGGCCGATATAGAGACCATCATTACGGATACAGAGAAAGAGGCCTTGATCCTTGAAGACCATCTGGTCAAAGAGCATCATCCTCGATATAATGTAAAACTACGAGATGATAAGAGGTATCCCTGTCTGAGACTGACGATCGAAGAGGATTTTCCTACCCTTCAAATCGTCAGACGGATTGAGAGAGATGGTTCGCTCTATTTCGGTCCCTATCCCTCTGCTACCTCCCTGAAAGAGACCTTGAAGCTCATTCGAAAACTCTTCCCTATTCGGACCTGTCATCAACTCAATTTTTCCAATCGGACTCGTCCCTGCATCAATTACGAAATGGACCGCTGTCTGGCTCCCTGCTGCGGAAAGGTCGATTCAGCCCAATATCGAAAGATGATTGAAGGGGTAAGGATGTTTCTCGAGGGGAAAAACAAAGATCTTATAGAGCAGCTCCGGAGAGAGATGGAAAGAGAGGCCGAGGAGCTTCGATTTGAGAGGGCGGCAAAGATTCGAGATCAGATCGAAGCCATCCAGTATATCCTCGAAAGTCAGAAGATGGTCTCTACCGATTTTATCGATCAGGATGTGATCGGGACTCATGCTCAAGATCACACCCTCATCATCTATTGTCTTTTCATTCGCGGGGGAAAACTCCTCGGAGGAAAGGGATTCTCCTTTCCTCTCTCCGGACTTCCAGAGGATGAGATGGTAGGTTCCTTTCTCCATCAATACTACCGGGAAGGGCGATTCATTCCTCAGCAGATCCTGATTTCAGAACCTATTCCGGAGCAGGAATGTATGGAGCAGTGGCTTACGGAGATGAGCGGGAGGAAGGTCAGGATTTTAGTCCCCGAAAGAGGAGAAAAGAAGAGACTGATTGAGATGGCCCGGGAAAATGCGGAGAAATTTCTCGGGATAGAGGTCGATCAAAAGAGAAGGAAAGAAGAACTTCTTTTGACGTTAAAGGAGAGACTTTGTCTCAATCGGATCCCCAATCGAATCGAAGCCTTCGATATCTCTAATCTCCAAGGGGGAGAAGCGGTCGGCTCCATGGTGACCTTTGACCATGGAGAACCTTTCAAAGAGGGTTATCGTCACTATCGAATCAAAACGGTCGAAGGAGTAGATGATTACGGGATGATGTATGAAGTTCTTCTCCGTCGTTATCAAAAGGCCTTAGAAGAGAAGTCTCTCCCCGACCTCATCTTATTGGATGGGGGAAGAGGCCAGTTAAACGTAGCCCAGGAAGTATTGAGGGAGCTCCAAATCCAGGAGATAGACCTTTTGAGTCTAGCCAAAGAGAAAACCGGAGAAAAAGGTTCACCCATTCGACTCGCAAAGAAAGGGGAGAGAATCTATCATCCCCAATTTAAGGAACCCTTTATCCTGGGGAAAAACTCTCCCCTCCTTCATTTTCTTGATCGGATTCGAGATGAAGCCCATCGGTTTGCCCTCACCTATCATAAGAAGTTGAGACGAAAAGAGAGGGTGAGATCAGAGTTAAGCCAGATCCAGGGGATAGGAAAGGAGAGGCAGAGAGAACTCTTAAGATACTTTGGGAGCCTTGAGAAGATCAGAGAGGCTTCCGTAGAAGAGTTGAGAAAGGTTCCCAAAATGAATCTCCCGGTGGCAAAAAGGGTTTACGAATCCTTTCATCCCTCTGCCTCCGATGGAAAACCTTCTTAAACCTTTTGATACTCTCCGGTCTCCACCTTGTACCAGACCACATGGGTCACATTGAACCCTGCCTTTTTAAAATCATGAACAATGGGCTCCGGATGGGTCGTTTTAAGTCTCAGGACAATCATCCAGTCCTTTTTCTCCGGTCTCGGGAGGGTCACCAGGCTGAGAATGATCGTCTGATGATCTTCGACTATCGAGATGATCTTCTTGAGGTCACCCAATTTTGCCCCCAGTCCTTCAATGGTGATCCTCGTTCCTTCTTCCTTTAGCCCTAAAATGCGAATCACGAAACGGACCAGATCGGATTCGGTCGTAATCCCGACTAACTTCCCATTTTCCATCACAGGGAAAGAGCCGACCTTCTTCTCCTGTCCAATCCTTAATGCCTCTTCAAATGTCGTATCCGGAGTCACCGTGATTGGATTCTTCTTCATGATCTCTTTGACCTTCATCTTGGCGAGCAGGTAGTTCAGTTCATAGACACTTAGAGAGGTGGCTGGAGAAGGAGAGGCCATCAAGATGTCATGCATGGTGACGATGCCTACTAATTTACCTTTGTCCACTACAGGAAGTCTTCGGATGTTGTTCTCTGCCATAATCTTCTGGGCATCCAGAACCAAGGTCTCACTGTCCACTGTGATTGGATTTTTGGTCATCAAATCTCTTACTCTCATCTTCTACCTCCTTATTCAAAGGGTTAAAAAAAGGGTGAGTCCACCCATTCCAAAACAGTAATATGAAAAATGAGAGATCTTTCCTATCCTGATCACCTTCATCAGAAAGGTCAAGGATAAAAGTCCGGTTCCTAAGGCAGCCCCCATCCCGATCATGAGGATAGACCATTCCGGTGAAGACCCAATCTTTTTCCATTCCAGAAACGTTGCCCCAAGAATCGCTGGAATTGAAATGAGAAAGGAGAACCTTCCTGAAAGCTCCCGGTCCAGGCCACGTAAAAGCGCTGTTGAAATGGTGGCTCCTGAGCGAGAGATTCCGGGAATGATGGCCATCCCCTGGGCCATCCCAATCAAAAAGGCATCCCTCCACCCCATTTCTTTTAAAACCCTTCCTTTCCGAGTGGACCATCGGGTTAACCAGAGCCCAGCTCCAGTGATAAAGAACATTATCCCTACCATCTTTGGTCTGGAAAAGAGCGTTTCAAACCAATCCCTGAAGAGCAACCCGATGAGTCCTGTTGGAAGACAGGCTAAAACGATCCAGAGGAACAGGAGTTTTTCTTCTTGAGACCCTTCTCTTCTTTTAAAGAGTTCGATTCCTCCTCGAAGGACCTTTAGAACCTCTTTTCTAAAAAAGAGAAGCACAGCGAGGAGGGTTGAGAAATGGAGCATCACATCGAAAAAGAGGGGAGGTTCTTTCGATCCCAAAAAGGATTGAAAGAAGACGAGATGACCGGAGCTGCTGATAGGAAGGAATTCAGTGAGCCCCTGAATCATTCCAAGAAAGAAAGCCTGAGAGGGAGTAATGGGAGCCTCCTCTTGGTTACGAACTTGTTAACGAAGAAGCCACTCGTTTGACTTTCTCTTCTACGAATTGCTTAATCTTCTCAAGGCCTGTTTCACTTAGGGCCTCGAATCTGAGGACTAAAACGGGTTGGGTATTGGAGGCCCTGACGAGTCCCCAGCCCTCTTCAAATTGAACCCTCACCCCATCGACGTCGATGATAGGAAACTTTTTTCTTAAATCCTCCTTGACCCTCTCTACCACTCTGAATTTTATCTCATCCGGGCACTCCACCCGAATCTCCGGGGTAATATAAGTCTTTGGGACATCTTCGAGTAACTGGGAGAGTTTTTTTTCGGTTTTTGAAAGCAGTTCAACCAGTCGGCAGGAGGCATAGATGGCATCATCGTAACCAAAATATCGATCTGCAAAGAAAAGGTGACCGCTCATCTCCCCTCCCAAGAGGGCCTTCGTCTCCTTCATCTTCTCTTTGATCAAGGAGTGGCCTGTTCGCCACATGATCGCCTTTCCCCCATGACGTTCAATATCTTGAAATAGGTTCTGGGAACACTTCACCTCTGCGATGAAGGTGGCTCCTGGATGCGCTTTAAGAATCTCTCTTGAAAAGAGGATCATCAATTGGTCTCCCCAGATAATTTTTCCCTGGTCATCGACGACCCCGATTCGGTCTCCATCTCCATCATATCCGATTCCCACCTCGGCTTGATTCCTTTTTACTCGGTCAATCAGGTCTTTGAGATATTCAGGAATCGTAGGGTCCGGGAAATGATTTGGGAAACGCCCATCAATTTCACAGTAGAGTTCTTCCACTTCACAGCCTAAATCCTTGAGAAGGGGCCCTGCTACCAGGCCCGCAGTTCCATTTCCAGCATCGATGACCACTTTCACCTTTTTTTGTAGATGGATATCTCTTTTTATGTGAGCCTGATAGGCAGATATAATTTCCTTTTCGATGAGTTTCCCTTTCCCTTTCTCGAAATCGCCCTTTTTGATGAGTTCACCAAGCTCTTGAATCTCCTTGCCAAAGATGGTGCTTTTACCTACCGAAACCTTAAACCCATTAAATTCCGGAGGGTTATGGCTTCCAGTAATCATCATCCCTCCATCCTTATCGAGATAAAAGAGGGAAAAGTAGTAGACCGGTGTTGGACAGAGCCCAATGCTGACCACCTCGCAACCTGTTGAGAGGAGGCCATCGATCAGCGCCTGGCTAAAGCCCTCTGAGCTTAGCCTTCCATCGCGGCCAACCACGAGCGACGTTTTACCCCGTCGAACCATATAGGTTCCAAATCCCTGGCCAATTCTTCGGACGACCTCTGGGGTTAGGTCTCGATTGACTACCCCCCGAATATCATATTCCCTGTAGATCTGTGGGTTGATCTCCATTCACTAATCCTCCAGAAGTTTTTTCATTAAAATTATCCTAAATGGTGGAGAGATTCAACCCTTTAATATAAAGTGAGGGGTGGGGAAGGGAAAAAAAGCGATTTTTGACTTTTAGGGCCGGATAGGATAAATTATCAAACGTCTTTCCATCAAATAAGAGGCCGTTAAAATGGAGATCAAGGCTATCCGGGGATTCAATGACATCCTCCCTTCTGAGATAGGAAAGTGGCAGTTCGTGGAGAGGATTGCTCGGGAGGTATTTGAGGGCTTTGGTTTTTCTGAGATACGGATCCCTGTTCTTGAAAGGACAGAGCTTTTTACAAGAGGAATAGGAGAGTCCACCGATATCGTCGAGAAGGAGATGTATACTTTTCTGGATCGGAGTGGTCACTCCCTCACCCTGCGTCCTGAAGCCACTGCCTCTATCGCTCGAGCCTATCTTGAACACCAGCTCTACGGCTTTGATCCCGTGGCAAAGCTCTATTTTATAGGCCCCATGTTTCGCTACGAGAGGCCTCAGAAAGGACGGTATCGTCAATTCTATCAAATCGATGCAGAAGTCTTCGGGGTGGGAAATCCAATGGTCGATGCCGAGGTCATCCTCATGTTGATGCATTTTCTAAGAAGAGTGGGGCTGGAGCGGCTCGAACTTCATATTAATTCTTTAGGCTGCCGGAAATGCCGACCCCGCTACAGAGAAGCCCTCAGGAATTTCTTGGAAAAGAAATCGTTTCAACTCTGTGAGGATTGTCAGAGAAGGCTTAAAATGAATCCTCTTAGAATCTTTGACTGTAAGGTCGAGACCTGTCAGGAGGCGATTGGAGAGGCACCAAAGGTGATAGATTTTCTTTGCGAAGAGTGTCAACTCCATTTTGACAAGGTGAAAGAGTATCTCCAAATGGTGGGTCTGGATTACCTTCTCAATCCAAAGATGGTTCGAGGCCTCGATTATTATACTCGGACTGCTTTCGAAGTCATCTCCTATCATTTAGGCGCTCAGAATGCTGTGACAGGAGGAGGCCGCTATGACCATCTCTTTAAAGAGATTGGAGGCCCTGACATTCCTGGAATCGGTTTTGCTGTGGGGATGGAGAGACTGATCTCGTTGCTCCCGAGAGAAGAAAATGCTCAACCCCGTCCTCCCCTCTTCATTGCGGCTTTAAGTGGAGAGCCGCAGAAAGAGGCTTATCGTCTGGTCAATCAATTTCATCTCGAAGGGATTTGGGCGGAGTTGGACTACGAGGGGAAAAGTCTTAAAAGTCAGATGCGTCGAGCAGATAAGTTGAGGGCGCGATATGTCCTCATCCTTGGGGATGAAGAAATAAAGAAAGGGAAAGCCGTGCTAAGAGATATGGAGAATCATACCCAAGAAGAGATTCCCATTTCTGAATTGTTAAAAATTATTAAAGAGAAGATAACCCATCTGAAAGACAGTACAAAAAGTTGACCCTTTGAACCTTTAGTGCTATGATATTTTATAAAAATGGGGTTCTTCTATTTGAACTGGGGGATCGTTCAATGGTAGGACAACGGACTCTGACTCCGTGAATCGAGGTTCGAATCCTCGTCCCCCAGCCAAATAATTTTTAAAGATATCCATAAATTATCCACTTATTTCCTTTTTTAAACAAATCGCTTTTCCTTCAGATTGTAACCATTTCAGATGGGTTCTGTGAATGGAAGTATGATTGTCCTTTAAGAGCCGCCTCTTTTAAATCCTGGATACTTAAAATATTGTATCGGTTAAAATACTTCATGTTTTATGACCGGCTATCTTCATAGTCACCCTCTCTGGAATCCCTGAGCCGATCGTGTTTCTTATTGCAGTACGCCTGAAGTCATGAAAGATCTTTGTAAGTACCTTAACTGTTTGCTCATTACCCATTTGGTCTCGGATAACATCCATATTTCCATTTTCATCTTAAAAGGGATATTCCATCTTTGAAGAATTTAAAAGAAATGTCCCTTTGTGGAGAGGAATTATTTTTTGATTTTTCTTAAAAATATTTTAATTTAATATGGAAGATGCCACATTGGTTTGAAACATTTATTCATCTCTTTTCCCCTCTCAGAATGAAATGGATAGGGCGTTGGATATTCCTGGGATCCCTTATTGGGGTAGTTTCAGGGTTTGGTGCTATTCTTTTTAACTTTCTTCTTCAACGAGGAACTCAATTCTTTATGGAGGATCTTGTAGCCCTCATCCTTCCATCGAAAGCAAAGGAATTCTCTTTGCTTGGATACCCCCTGAATCGTTGGATGATTCTTTGGATACCTGCCTTAGGAGGCCTTCTTTCAGGTCTCCTTGTATTTCACTTTGCCCCTGAAGCAGAAGGTCATGGGACTGATGCCATGATTGAGAGTTTTCACCGGAAAAAAGGAATCGTTCGGAAAAGAGTACCCATCATAAAAACCATTGCCTCAGCCATTACCATTGGTTCTGGTGGATCCGCAGGGAAGGAAGGCCCTATTGCCCAGATTGGTTCGGGGTTTGCCTCCTTTATCGGTTCGATTTTGAAAATGGAGGATAGGGAGCGCCGTATCTTACTACTGGCAGGTGCAGCAGGAGGGATTGGGGCCATCTTTAAAGCCCCACTGGGAGCTGCCCTTTTTGCCACTGAAGTCCTTTACCGAAGACCGGAATTCGAGTTCGAAGGGATTATTCCCTCGATCATCTCTTCGATTGTTTCTTATACTGTTTTTACACTTTATTATGGTTGGGGGACGATTTTTCATATTCCAAGGCTATCTCCTGTTATTGCTCCCAGTGAACTTTTAATTTACGGTATTTTTGGGATTTTCTGTTCGGCCATCGGATTCATTTACATCCATATCTTTTATGGAATGAGGGATCGCTTCTTCAACAGAATCCCTTCCCCAAGATTATTCAAACCAGCCCTGGGTGGACTCATGCTGGGGGGGTTGGCCTTCTTTTTACCACAGGTGCTGGGGGGCGGTTATGAATGGATTCAATCAGCCATTGACGGAAATTTAACCCTATGGATCATGCTGATCCTTGTTTTTGCTAAAATCCTTGCCACTTCCTTTACAATCAGTTCTGGAGGAAGTGGAGGGGTGTTTGCCCCTTCTCTTTTTATTGGCTCGATGTTGGGTGGTTTCTTTGGTCGACTTTGCTCTGTGCTATTTCCTGAGTTATTGTTAAATCCAAGTGGTTTTGTTTTGGTTGGGATGGGAGGGTTCTTTGCCGGGGTGGCTAAAGTTCCTATTGCTTCATTGATCATGGTCGCTGAGATGACAGGAGGTTATAGCCTGCTCGTTCCAATGATGATTGTTTCAATAATTTCCTATCTTCTTTTGGGTGAAACCTCTCTCTATGAGAAACAAGTATCCACCCGAATTGATTCACCAGCGCATACAGGGGATTTTGCTATTGACATCTTGGGCCGTCTTTCTGTTAAAGAGACTCTCCCTCGGGATAGGAAGGTTGAAACGATTCCAGAAGGTATGCCGTTTGAAGAGATCCTACAGTTGATTGTCCAATCCAATCAAAATAATTTTCCTGTAGTGGATAGCGAAGGCCGTCTAAAGGGAATTCTTTCGCTATCAGATATTCGTCGGGTCCTGCTCGAAAAAGATCTCCATAAACTGGTCATTGCTAAGGATATTGCCATTCAAGAAGTTTTAACTGTCACACCGGATGACAATCTCGACACCGCCCTGAAAAAGATGACAGAGGCTGAGATCCGTGAATTACCTGTGGTAGACCACAAGGATTCAAAGAGAGTCCTTTCTATGTTAAGCCGAAAGGACATCATCCGGGCCTACCACGATCAGATTGAAAGAATTAAAAGAGATAAGAGTAACGAATTTAATGAGGTTATTTAATAAACTACTTACGCCCTTTTATTGAGGGATCTTTAATTGTCCCATTATTCCACAGTTTGTTTCATTATTCCCCACCATTTGAAAGTATCATATTTTTCAAATATATA
>JBBIMX010000026.1:0-34431 GCA_037444165.1 Deltaproteobacteria bacterium
TTAGAAAGAAGCTATTTATGGAAGTGACTGAACCTCTACTAAAATTAATTCAAGAGATAGATCGACTTTGGGATCCTGTCTATCCTTATCTCCAAAAACAGATCGTGGAACTCTACCGCAGATCAGATGGAGATCTCCTGGAGATCGGACCTTTTTGTGGGGTCCTATTCCGTTTCATAGAACATGGAATTGGAGATTCATTCACTATAGCCACTTTTCCAAAAGGGATGGGAGAGTTTTTCCTTGAAGAATCCCGTAAAAAAGGGGTAGAGAAAAGGATAAAAATTCTTGAGACAGATTCTTCTTTAAGAGAGGTGGGTGAGCAAAAAGTAGATCTTGCCATCTTCCGGGGCGCTTTTTTCTTTCCCTCTTTGTTTAAAGTAGATTTTAGAGCTCTCGATAGGGTTCTAAAGTCTGGAGGGATGGCCTTTATAGGAGGAGGATTTGGGAAATTTACCCCTGATGAATTGATAAGAAGGATAGGGGAACGATCAAAGAAACTAAATATCGAGCTCGGAAAGGTCGAGATCAGCGAGGATCAAATTTACGAGGAGATCAGGGAAAGCGGTATAAAAATAAATTTTAAAATGATTAAAGAAGGAGGTCTATGGGTATTGATTAGAAAGGATAGAGAGAGGGGATGAATCCGAAGACTGATAAGGGGTTGAAATAATTGGTGCCGGAGGTCGGATTCGAACCGACACGGGGTGTGAGCCCCGCGGGATTTTGAGTCCCGTGCGTCTACCAGTTTCACCACTCCGGCTCACTACCAATATAAAAAAAAACGCCCTTCATGTCAAATCAAGCTCCGCAAAAGGATTTGACATTCTCTTCGCCCACTGTTATCTTCAATTTAAAATTTTAAAAAGAGGAATTCATGGCCGAGCGGGATCCGATAGATCTTCTTCGAGAACAATTAAACCAATTAGAAGGGCTCCTTTCTCTCCATCCTGACCACGAAAATTTTAAACGGTGGTATCAAGAAACCCAAAGGATTTTGGAGAAGATCTTTGGCCCAAAATCGGTCCACTGTCAAAGTTTCTTCGCCCTTCGATTCCGGGAGGTGAGCCTCAAGGCCTTCTCCTCTCCAGAGATTGAGAAAATCAATACGGCTCGTTATAAACGAGATCTGGAGATCGCCAGAGGGATTCTTCATGGAGCGATCAAGGAACTCAATTTAGACCGAACCCTGTTTAAAAAGATCCAGACCACTCCCAAAACTGTCGAAGTCTCTCTTCAGGGGGAATATTTTATCTCCTCCGGGATTAAGGATCCTGAACTCCTCAAGGCCATTCATTCAGCCTTTGAGGGAAGTGGTCTTAAATCCCTCTATGGGGCAGAAGATATCCAGAGTCGGATGGAGCAGATCCGACAAGCAAGATTTGGAATCTATGAGATCTCTTCCTCCTCCGTAGATTCTTTTCTCGAACTTGGAATGGCCCTTGGGATGGGACGAGAGGTTCTGCTCATCTACCCGAAAGGGACCCCTGTTCCTCGAAGTCTTCAAGCCCTTCCGCAAGTGGATTATGAAAATTTATCGGAACTCACAGGGAAATTGAAGAGAAGAGCAAAATAAGAGAGTTCTATAAAACTCGTTTTAAATACTTTTTCAGAGGTCTCAATAAAACTTCTTGACAAGCCCGATGGATTAGAGATATAAATTTGGCTGTATACAGTATCCAGATTTTACTCTTTCATAGAAGGGGGGATAAGAGATGGAAGAGATCGATCTATTTAAAAATATTACCGTCCTGAGTCTTGAGCAGGCTACCGTCCTTCCCTATTTAACCCTTCGTTTGGCAGAGGATGGAGCCAATGTCATCCGGTTAGAACATCCTATTTACGGAGATCCCAATCGGAGGGTCGGAGACAATGTGCTGGGAGAGGATCGAATGTTCTCTTACTACCTCTCCATCAATGCGGGAAAGAAGGCCTTGACTCTGGATCTGGCCACTCCCGAGGGACAGAAGATTCTCAGAGAACTCATCCTCAAACTGAAGGTCGATATTTTTGCTACCAATCAGCTTCCAAGAAACTATGCCAAACTCGGGATCGAATATGAGACCCTCAAACAGATTAAAGAAGATATCATCTGGCTTGGAATGACCGGCTTCGGACCTCAGAGTAATGAAGCGGCCTATGATCCGGTGCTCCAGGCTCGAGGGGGATTGATGGATCTTACCGGTGAAAAGGGTGGAAGTCCTCAGGTCATGGGAATCCCTCTGCCGGATATGGGCGCCAGTGAGCATGGTTATGGATTGTTGATGAAGGCCCTCTTTAAAAGAGCGGTAACAGGCCAAGGATCTCGAATCGATCTCTCCATGTTTGAAAGCACCGTGTCATGGCTTACCCAACCGATCACCCATACCGTCACCTTTAAAAAGAAGGTGACTCGGAGGGGGAATACCCATGAATTCTTTGCACCCGTTTCCGTTTATGAAACGATGGATGGATATGCCTATATTGCCGTTGGGAATGACAAACAGTGGGAAACGATGACCAAGATTCCAGGATTCGAATCGCTCGCTAAAAAGGAATATGAACGAAATGCGGGCCGAATTGCGGATGTGGACAATTTAAATAAGGCCATTAATGCGATCACCAAGAAGTTTAAAACGGCAGAGCTCATCGAGATCTTTAATAAAGCCACCATCCCTATCTCGAAGGTCCACTCGATTGAGGAGGTGGTAGAAGATCCCCTGGTCAAGCCCAATCTCATCCGTAGCCAGGATCCAAAAACAGGTTTGGAGATTACGATTGCCCCCCCTCCCCATATGACTCCCTATCTGAAATCGGTGAATCGAGTTTTAAGTTTTCCTCCAAGATTTGGAGAACATAACGAGGAGATCTATGGGGGGCTCTTGGGATATAGTTCTGAACAATTGAAGGCATTGAAGGAGAAGAATATTATTTAGATGATTAAGGACTCAAGGAGCTAAGGGATCAAGGGGGTAAGACTCCTAAAAATCCTTGAGTCTAAGAGACTCATGGAAGGAGTAAAGCGATGGCACTGGATTTTACTTTTACAGAGGAACAAGAATTTTTCAGACAGACCATCCGAGATACGGTGAATCGAATGATCATGCCCAGGGTCAAGGAGTTGGATGAGAAGGAAGAGTTTCCCTGGGATCTTTGGAGAGAGTTCGCAGCCTTGGGGTATCTGGGATTGAGACATGAGGAGAAATACGGTGGGATGGGAACGGACACCATCACCCAGATGATTTTCTACGAGGAGCTGGCTCGAGGCTCCTGCGGGTTCTTTATGTCTGTGACCATGCAAATCCTTATGGGCACCTATTTTATTGGCCGTTTTGGAAATGAAGAGATTAAGCAGAGGATTCTCGTTCCTGCCATCAAGGGCGAAAAGATAGGGACCATCTGTTTTACAGAAGATCAATCCGGATCAGACCTTGCCGGGACCAGGACTCTGGCCACCAAGGTGGATGGAGGATGGAGAATCAATGGAAGGAAGCAGTGGATTACCAATGGGCCCATCGCTGATTTTGCCACCGTGATGGCCACGATCGACCCCAAACTCGGTCTCAAGGGGCTCAATTTCTTTCTGGTCGAGAGAAAGACCAAAGATCGAGATGGATTTGTTTCGGGACAGAGGCTTCACAAATTGGGCTCCCGATGTTCGGTCACCGGCGAGCTCGTCTTTGACAACGTTTTTATTCCGGATGAAAATTTTCTGGGCGAGGAGATTGGAAAAGGGGTTCAGTATGCGGGTGAGATTCTTAATGAAGTGCGGGTGATGACGGGCATGAGCGCCTTGGCCATCGCCAAAGAGGCCATGGAGGATGCCCGCCAGTACGCCAACAATCGAATCGCTTTTGGCAATCCAATCAGCAAATACCAACTCATCCGGGAAAAGTTTGCAAAATTCTGGGCCTGGTATGAAGCGGCTCGAACCTTCCTTTATAAATGTGCATGGATGATCCAGAATAACCTCCCTTGTATCAATGAATGCATGCTGGCTAAATATCATGCCACCGAGATGTGCATGTATGCCGTGGAAGAGGCCATGAGAATCTATGGGGGAAATGCTTTCTGCACGGAGTATCCTGTCCAACGCTATTGGCGGGATGCAAAGTTTTTACTTTACGGAGGAGGGACTCACGAGGTCCTCTGCGATTATCTGGGAAGGGTTTACTGTAAAGGATAAGGAGGAGGGTGATGGAGATTTTTGTGTTGGTCAAACAGGTTCCTGATCCAGAGGCAACCGTTAAAATCAAGACCGATACCGAATTGGAGATCGAAAATAAATATTTTACGAATTTCTTTGATGAGATTGCCATAGAGGAAGCCTTGAGGTTGAAAGAGAAGTTTGGTGGAAAAGTCACGGTCCTCACCGCAGACCCTAAAAGGGTGGATGCCCTCCGAAGGGGAATCTCCATGGGAGCCGATGAAGCGATTCAGATTGCGGATCCTGCCCTCGAAGGATCCGATCCATTTGCCATCGCACGAGTCCTTGCTGCCTATCTTAAGGATAAACCTTTCGATCTCATCTTAGCAGGAAGACAGGCGATGGATGATGATTCGGGGATTGTGGGAATCGCCTTGGCCGAGGCCCTAAACCTCCCCCATGTTCATTCCATCATTGGCCTTGAAGTGGATATCTCCCGAAAGGAGGCCAAAGTGATACGAGAAGTTGAAAATGGGAAGGAGCACCTAATCTGTCCCCTTCCAGCCCTTTTTACCTGTCAGAAGGGGTTAAACACCCCTCGCATTCCACTGGTCATGAATGTCATGAAGGCGATGAAGGCCCAGATTAAAAAATTAGATCTTGTTTCTTTAGGGATCGAAGCAAGCAAAGTTGGGAGCCCGGCCATTCAGGCTAAGGTGATCAGGTATCTTCCCCCTCCCAAACGACCTCCTGTAAAGATGATTAAGGAAGAGTTTCCGGACAATGTAAGGACCTTGGTGAGACTTCTCCGAGAAGACGCCAAAGTCATCTGATCGGAGAGGATGGATTAAGAAACAGGAATAAGGAATTTGAAATCGAAATAAAGGAGTCATCTCCATGTCGAACGAAATTTGGGTCTTAGCCGAGCATCAGGATGGAAAGGTGAAGGGAATTACCTTTGAACTCCTCTCCGGAGGGGTTGAATTCTCAAAAAAGACAGGGCAGAAGGTAGCTGCCCTTTTACTGGGATATGGGCTTGAGGAGGCCACAAAGGGCCTCCTCCCTTTCGCTGACAAAATCTATCTTCTCGAACATCCACTCCTATCTCCCTATACTTCCGATGCCTATGAATCTGCTCTTCTCCCTTTATTGAAGGACCATCAGCCTTCTATCTTTTTAGGAGGAGCGACTTCCATTGGAAAGGATCTTTTCCCCCGATTAGCGATGCGTCTGGAAACGGGCTATACTCCGGATTGCACCGAGCTATCGGTCGATGAGGAGGGTCGATTAACGGCGAAAAGACCTCTCTTTGGAGGGAAGGTTTTTGCTGAGATGGTCTTTTCAGGAGCTCGTCCACAGATGGCCACTGTAAGAAATCATACCTTTCTCATCCATGAGAATTTAGGGAAATCGGCCGAAGTCTTATCCCTTCCAATTCAATTAGATCCGTCATCCATTAAAAAGAAAGTCATCAAGGTAGAGAAGTCCCCCGGGGAAAGGGTGGATATTACTGAAGCAGATATTGTGGTCGCTGCTGGAAGGGGAATTAAGGGGCCTGAAAATTTTAAAATCATTGAAGAACTGGCCAATGTCCTGAATGCCTCAGTAGGGACCACGCGGGCTGTAGTCGATGAGGGGTGGAGGGATCTTAAAGATCAAATCGGAAAGAGCGGAAAGAATATTTCAGCGAGGCTCTATATGGCCTTCGGTATCTCAGGGGCCATTCATCATGTCTTAGGGATAGGAACCTGCAAAACGATAGTGGCGGTGGATACGGATCCCAATGCCCTGATTTTCAACTATGCGGATTACGGAATTGTGGGAGACCTCTTCCAGATCGTGCCAGCATTAACGGAAGAATTAAAGAAGATCCTTGCCTCAGAAGGATAAATAAAGAGGTTCCTATCGAACCTCAAGGGTTGGATCAAACATCATGGATAAAGTAGATGTGATCATTGTTGGTGGGGGACTTGCAGGGCTCTCCTGTGCCTATGAACTCTCTGATTCGGGGATGACGGTATTGGTTTTAGAGCGGGGGGATTTCTCAGGAAGTAAGAATGTCACCGGTGGGAGGCTCTATCTTCGCCCCATTCTGAACTACCTTCCTGAGATTTGGAAAGGTGCTCCCTTTGAAAGACATGTCACGAAGGAGAGAATCACTTTTATGGGGAGAGGCAGTTCCACGACCTTTGAACTTTATAGTGATCGATTCAATGAAGAACCCTATCCCAGTTATACCCTCCTTCGGGCAAAGTTTGATCGGTGGTTTTCGGACCTTGTCTCGGAAAAAGGGGTCTTCGTCATCCCTCAGAAGAGGGTCGATGACCTTATCCGAGAGGGCGGAAAAATCATTGGGATCAGGTCTGGCGAGGAAGAGATTGGAGCAGATTGTGTGGTTGCAGCCGATGGAATCCTTTCTTTTGTCGCCGAGAAGGCAGGTCTTCGACCTCCTTTTCAGCCTAAGCATTTCGCTGTGGGATTTAAAGAGGTCATTCAGCTCGATTCCAAAACGATCGAGGATCGATTTGGGTTAGAAGAAGGGGAAGGAGCGGCTCAACTCTTCATCGGCTCCATCACCAAAGGAAGGATGGGAGGAGGATTTCTTTATACGAATCGCGAAAGCCTCTCCTTAGGGTTAGTGATCGGGATAGAATCCCTCAACACGATGGAGCCTCGAGAAGAGATCTATAAGTGGCTGGATGAGTTTAAGGAGAGGCCAGAAATTAAGAATTTGGTGAGAGGAGGAGAGACCATAGAATATTCGGCTCATCTTCTCACAGAGGGGGGCATTCATCATAGGCCTAAAGTGTTTACAGATGGGATGCTCGTCGTGGGGGATGCCGCAGGATTGGGACTCAATATGTTGGTGACGGTGAGAGGGATGGAATATGCGATCGTCTCTGGAGTTCTGGCTGGAAGAACCATTAAAAGGGCGAAAGAGAGAAACGACTTCTCTGCCTCTTCTCTTTCCGAATATGAAAGACTTCTGAACGAAAGCTTTATTCTTCAAGAGATGAAGAACTTCCAGTATGTCCCCTCGCTCCTTAGCAATCAAAGGCTCTTTTCAAAATACCCTCAACTGATCTGTGATGTTTTTGAACGGGTGATGTGGGTGGATGAGGAACCCAAGGGGCGAATCTATCAAACAAAGATAGGAGAATTGAAAAGGCACCTTTTCAATTGGGAGACCTTTAAGGATTGGCTCCAATTCAGGAAGATTTAACAGGAAAATATTGGAATATTGGAATAATAGAAAATAAATCCACTCCATAATTCAGTCTGGGAGGGGAGATGAAGATTACTGAGAAACTTGCCCTCGATGCCTTTAAAAACGATAAAGAATCTCATATCAAACTGGATCAGAGTATTTGCCTCACCTGCAAGGAGCGGTTCTGTATCTATGCCTGCCCGGCCAATCTTTATTCTCTCAATGAGAAAGGGGAAATGATGGTGGAATTTGCAGGTTGCCTCGAATGTGGAACGTGCCTGATCGCCTGCATTTATGGTTCGGTAAAATGGAATTATCCCCGGGGAGAATACGGGGTTCAGTACCGGTATGGTTAAGAACCTTAAGCCCCTCTCTTTTTACCCTTTCTGGCATTAGAGTGCTGCTTCCGTAATATATTGATTCTCTGAGACCTCGACAAAAAACATTTTCATCAAGGAGGAAAGAAATGGATTTTAGTTTTACTCCAAGACAGCGTCTCATGAGACAGGCGGTTAGGGAATTTATGGAGGGAGAATGTGACCCAGCCGTAACATTGGAATTGGCTAAGAAAAAACAGTTCCCATGGGAAATTTATAGAAAGGCAGGTCAACATGGATTTCTTGCTTCCTATTATCCAAAGGAATTAGGGGGCCAAGGAATTTCTCTTTTAGACTATTGTATGATGATGGAAGAAATGATCCGTTATGATAATCGAGTGGGGATGGCTTTGAGTCTTGGCTCAATTCCTGCCAAAGCCTTACTTCGTTTTGGAAATGAAGAGCAGAAAAAGAAGTATCTTCCGAAATTAACCAAAGGAGAGGCCGTAGCCTCTATTGCAGTAACCGAACCCAATCATGGGAGTGACATTCGTTTCCTTGATACTCGGGCGATTAAAAAAGGGGGCGAGTATATACTTCAAGGGAGTAAAATTTTTATTACTAATGCAGATATTGCTGATTTTTATACGGTCTTTGCCCAAACCGATCCTAATGCAGGTCCCTATCGGGGAATCAGCGGTTTCATTGTGGAAAGAGAGACAGAAGGAGTGACGGCATGGGATATTGGAGATAAGATTGGGATAAAAACAACGTCTTCCTGCTCCATTGAGTTTAAAGAGGTTAGAATTCCAGAAGAAAACCTTTTAGGAAAAGAGAATCATGGTTTTATCTATATTATGGAAGCCTTGAATGAAGGGAGGATAGAGATTGCCAGCCAGGCCATTGGTTTGGCCCGTGGAGCCTTCGATCGAGCTCTCTCTCACGCCAAGAGCCGGGAACAATTTGGTCAAAAGATAGGGAAATTTCAAAATATTGCCCATATGTTGGTGGAAATGTCCGAAAACATCGAATCCGCAGCCCTTCTTTGTTACAAGGCCTTGTGGCTTTTTGATCAAGGGAAAATGGATCTGGCCACCTCTCTTCAAGCAAAGGTCAAATGTTCTTTGGTCGCCATTGATACCTGTTTGAAGGCCATGCAGATTCTTGCCGGGTATGGCCTCTTCGATGAACAATTTCTCCCTGGCTATTTGGGAGATGCATTAGCTACCTGGCTTCTTGAAGGGACGGGTCAGATTCAAAGAAATACCGTAGCCAATCAAATCTTAGGGAAATTGTAATTTTAGACTCTCCATCTTAAAATGAGTAAAGGGAGGAAGAAAGATTATGGACTTTGAGCTGACGAATCGCCAAAAGCAGATTCGAATGGCAGCCCGAGAGTTTGCCGAAGGCGAGCTCGTGCCCATCGGGAAGGAATGTGAAGAAAAGGGAGACTATCCAAAGGAAGTCATCAAAAAAGCAGCCCAATTGGGTTTCATCGGGGTTTTCTTCAAAAAAGAGTACGGAGGTCTCGGATTGGGTTCCCTTGAGCATGCCCTCATCCTCGAGGAATTCTGGAGGGCGGAACCTGGGCTGGCTCAAGTCCTCAGCCAAACTGTATTTGGCACAGACATGCTTCTTCTCTATGGGTCAGAAGAACAGAAGAAGAAATATCTCCCTCCTGTGGCGAAGGGAGAGTGGGTTTCAGGATTTGCCATCACCGAACCGGAGGCAGGAAGCGATACGGCCTCTGCCTCCACTCGAGCTGAAAGAATAGGAGAGGAATATGTGATCAATGGCAATAAGGTCATGATCAGCAATGGGACAGTGGCACAATTCATTTTTGTCTACTGCTTGACCCACCCTGAAGAGAATTCCAAAACGAAACGACATAGTATCCTTCTGGTTGAGACGGATCGGCCGGGCTACAAGGCAGACCGGATTCATGGAAAGATGGGACTTCGTGCCGCAGATACGGCGAATATCTATTTTAATAATGTGCATGTTCCAAAAGAAAACTTAGTCGGAACAGAAGGAAATGGATTCCTGCAATTGATGAGATTCTTAGATCACTCGAGGGCGATCATTGGAGCCCAGGCGGTAGGCCTTTCTCAGGGCGCTTTCGATCAGGCTGTCCAATATACGAAAAAGAGAAGACAGTTTGGGAGAACAATTGCCTCCTTTCAAGCTACCCAATTCAAGATTGCCGAGATGGCCACCCTCATCGAAACGGCCCGAAACCTCACCTACAAAGCCTGCTGGGCGATTGATCGTGGACATCCCGATACCCAACTCTCAGCCATGGCCAAATGGTGGGCGGCTCAGGTAGCCATCAAGGTCGTCGATGAAGCCCTTCAACTCCATGGTGGATATGGTTATCTGGATGATTATCCCATTGAGCGGTATTACCGTGCAGCTAAAATCCTTGAAATTTATGAAGGGACAAAAGAGATTCAAAAATTGGCTATCGGTCGTCGTATTCTCGGAACTCCCTGATGTTCAACGCCTCGGGATTTAATGGTTCCATGGGATGATGAAACGAATCGGTGTTTACATCTGTCATTGTGGGACGAATATCGCCTCCACGGTGGATTGTGAATCCCTTGTCCTTTTCTCGAAGGGCCTTCCCGGAGTAAAGATCGCCAGGGATTATCGTTATCTCTGTTCAGATCCAGGCCAGGATATTATCAAAAAAGACATCACCGATTTTTCCTTAGAAGGAATAGTCATTGCTGCCTGTTCTCCCCGAATGCATGAGGTCACCTTCCGAAATCTTCTTAAAACCGCCGGAATCAATCCCTATTGCCTGAATATGGCTAATATCCGAGAACAATGTTCATGGGTGCATCAAGATAGGAATGAGGCGACAGAGAAGGCAGAACAGTTGATTCGAGCGGCTGTGGCAAGAGTTCTTCGACAGAAGGCTTTGGAGACAAAGAAGGTGGAGATTAAACCTTCGATCCTGGTCGTTGGAGCTGGGATCGCTGGGATTCAAGCTGCTCTCACTATTGCCAGCGAGGGAACGAAAGTCGTTCTGGTGGAGAGGGCTCCTTTTATTGGAGGCCACATGGCCCAATTGGACAAAACCTTTCCCACCCTCGATTGTGCCTCCTGTATCTTTACTCCCAAAACGGTTGAGGTGGCGAGAAATAGGAATATTGAACTTCATGTCTGCTCCGAGGTGGTGGAGGTTAAGGGCTATGTAGGAAATTTCAAGGTTTCCATCAAAAAATATCCTACCTACGTGGATCCTTCTCGGTGTACGGGATGTGGGGAATGTATAGAAGCCTGTGTGTTGAAGAAGGGGGTTGCCTCAGAATTTGAGGAGAGGATGGTGAACCGAAAGGCCATCTATATTGCCTTCCCGCAAGCGGTCCCATTGAAGGCGGTCATCGATCCCCAAGCCTGTCTCTTCTTGAGCCGGGGGAAATGTAAAAAGAGTTGCTTGGAGGCTTGTAAAGCTCAGGCCATCGATTTTGAACAGAAAGAGGAGTTCATCGAGAAGGAAGTGGGTGCCATCATCCTTGCAACCGGTTATGACCTATTTGACCCTCATCTCCTCCCTCAATATGGATATGGGGTTTATGAGAATGTGCTCACGAACCTTCAATTTGAAAGACTCCTGAGCCCTTCAGGGCCGACCCGGGGAGAGATTCTGCTGAAGGATGGAACTTCACCAAAGGCCATTGCCTTTCTCCACTGCATCGGGAGCCGGGATGAGAATGCCAATCCCTATTGTTCAAGGGTTTGCTGTATGGTCTCGATGAAACAGGCTCATCTGGCCAAAGAGAAGACTGGAAGTGAGGTGTTTGAGTTCTACATCGACATCAATGCCTTTGGGAAAGGATATCAGGAATTTTATAAAAGAGTCAGAGAGGAAGGGATCTTTTTCATCCGGGGGAAGGGTTCCGAAGTTTTTAAACGTGAAGGTCGGCTGGTCGTGGCGGCGGAGGATACCTTATTGGGAACTCCTATTGAGATTCCAGTGGATATGGTCGTTTTGGGAGCAGGTCTTTCGGCTCGCCGAGATGCAGAAAAGGTGGCTCAGGTCTTTGGAATCAACCAGAGTCCGGATCGATTCTTTATGGAGGCTCACCCTAAGTTGAGACCGGTGGCTACCTCGGTGGATGGAATTTTTTTGGCAGGATGCTGTCAGGGGCCAAAGGATATTCCGGATACCGTGGCTCAGGCCTCTGCGGCGGCGGCTGAGGCGATCTCTTTAGTCACTCGGGGAGAGATAGAGGTAGAGCCGATTACCTCCTGGATCGATCCAGAGCTCTGTTCTGGATGCAAGCTATGTGTCGAGATCTGTCCTACTTCGGCGATCCAATTTATTGAGGCAAAGGGGATTTCCTCGGTCAATGAGGCCCTTTGCAAGGGGTGTGGGGCCTGTGCAGCCATCTGTCCCAGTAAAGCTGCCAGACAGAATCATTTTACTCAGGATCAGATATTGGCGGAAGTAGAGGAATTGGCCGAATGAAGATCGATCCTAAAACCTTTGCAAGAGATTATAACCTTCATGTTTGCATCCAGTGTGGAACCTGCACGGGAGGTTGCCCTGTAAAATTCAGGTCTCCTCTGAATATGAGGAGACTGGTTCGGCAGACCTATTTTACTCCTGACCCTTCCCTTTTCAGGAGACCTGAATGGTGGGCCTGTACTACCTGTAGTACCTGCACTCTTCGCTGCCCAGCCGGGGTAAAGAATGTGGAATTGATTTTAGGAGTCAGAAATTATCTGGCTAATCAGGGAGAGGTTCCATCCACCATCCGGGATGCCCTGGAGAATACCCTTCTTCATGGAAATCCATGGGGACGATTCAGGGATCGGAGAATCGATTGGGCAAGAGATTTAGAAATAAAGATTCTTGGTGAAGAGACCGCAGAGAACTTATTTTTTATCGGATGCGCACCTTCCTATGATCCAAGAGTTCAGAGCCTCTCAGTCGTTCTGTTTAAGATCTTTAAGAAGGCGGATCTTGATTTTGGAATCCTGGGGAAAAAGGAGTCCTGTTGTGGGAATGAGATTCGGAGGATGGGAGAGGAGGCCCTCTTCAGGAAGCTCTCAAAGGATAACACCAATCTTATTAAAAAAACGGGAGTGAAGAGGATCATTACCATCTCCCCTCATTGTTACAATGTCTTTAAAAATGAATACCCTGACCTCGGCCTTCCTGTTCATCATTACACTCAAGTATTGATAGAGCTTATCGAAGCTGGAAGAATAAAATTGAAAGGGGGGGCTGAAACCCTATTGACTTACCAGGACCCCTGTTTTCTTGGTAAGCAGAATGGAATCTTTGAAGAACCCAGAAAGATCCTGAGATCTATTCCAGGAATCACCTTGATTGAAATGGAACGGTCCAGGGAGAGGAGTCTCTGCTGTGAAGGAGGGGGAGGGAGGATGTGGACAGAAGGTTTTACAGAAGGCACTCGAAATGCAGAAATTCGAGTTCGAGAAGCCCTTCACCTGAAAGTTAGGATTCTGGCTACTTCATGTCCCTTCTGTCTTTTAACCCTTGAGGATGCTGTAAAGACCTCTGGTCTTGCGGATCAAATTGTTGTAAAAGATATCGGGGAGTTGGTAGGAGAAGCCATCGATTCAAATTCCGATAACCCAATCCCCTGCCTACCGGCAGGCAGGCAAGCTCCGAATAATC
Source organism: Deltaproteobacteria bacterium (assembly GCA_037444165.1). Classification (GTDB taxonomy): domain Bacteria; phylum Desulfobacterota; class BSN033; order BSN033; family UBA1163; genus CALIBK01. Next base: position 13,308 of record JBBIMX010000026.1, read on the forward strand.
ATCAATGACCAGATGACCCTGTCCAAAGCAAACCATCTTGAAAATACTCTTTTTGATGGATCATTGGAATTTATTTGGTTATGGATGCCTGGCGTTTGGTGATTCGAACTTTCTTAGAGTGGAGGTTCCTATGAAGATCATCGTATGTGTAAAACGGGTTCCCAAAACAGCCGAAGCAGACCTCTTCATTGAGAAAGAGGGGAAGGATATTAAGAAGGATAACCTTGTCTTTGCCCTCAATGATTGGGATGGATATGCGATTAGGGAGGCAGTACGGATTAGGGAAGATTATGGTGGAGAAGTCATCGCTCTTACGGTTGGGCCAGAGGATTCAAAAGAGGTCTTAACGAGATGCCTGGCTATGGGAGTGGATCGAGCACTCAGAATCGAGGAGCCCCCTGCTATCGATGCCCTTCTTATCGCTAAGATCCTTGCTCGAGCCATCCAGGATCACTCCTTTGACCTTATTCTCACAGGGGTCCAGACGGAAGATGATGGATGGGGACAGGTGGGCGTGGCTTTGGCTCAGCTTTTAGGTATTCCTCATGCCTCGATTGTCAACAGGATTGAAATCGAAAATGGAAAGGGAAAGGTAAAAAGAGAACTGGAAGGCGGTCTGGAGGAACTATTAGAGGTAAAGCTACCTGCCCTCTTTACCATCCAGACAGGAATTAATGAACCTAAATATGTTTCTCTGGCTGCCATTCTTGAGGCCGAAGAAAAAGAGATGAGAGAGATCGGTCTTGAAGAACTGGGATTGACATCAAAGGAGCCCCTTTATGCCATCCTGGAACGGGTCTCTTTTCCACCTGCTGGAAAGATGGCAGAGATTTTAAAAGGGACTCCTGAAGAAGTAGTGACACAGCTCAGCGAAATTATTAAAAAGAAGAAAGGGTAAAATAATGGAATATAGATTTACGGGGAGGAGATACATGACCGAGATATTTGCCTTAGTAGAACACCGTCAAGGGAAAATTAGAGAGATCACCTACGAGATCCTTGGATGTGGGGAAAGATTGGCCAAAGAGAAGGGTGGTTCTCTTACCGCTATTCTTTTGGGGTTTGAAGTAAAGGAACTGGCAGAAGAGATGGCGATGAGGACTCCCAGAGTTTTGGTGGTGGAAGATGAGAAATTAAAAGACTTTAACTCCCTCTATTATCAGAAAGTCCTTTCCTCTCTCTTCTCAAAATATCAACCTCTTCTGCTTCTGATGGGACATACCGCTTATGGAATGGAGCTTGCCCCCAGTCTTTCTGTGGAGTTAGACCTCCCCTTGGCAACCGACTGCATCGGTCTCTCTTTTGAAGGAGAGCGAATGAAGGTTCTTCGATCCATTTATGGGGGAAAAGTGATGGCCCATATGACTCTTAAAGAGGCAAAAGGATACATGGTCACCCTCCGCCCAGGAACTTTTGCTCCTAAGCCCCTGGAGGAGAAAAAGGGAGGAATAATGATTGAGCCTTCACCTCTTCAAGAAGTCACCGATAGGAAACGATTTCTTCAGTATATTGAGGCTCCCGTGAGCGGAGAAGATATCTCTCAGGCAGAGATTCTGGTTTCCGTAGGACAGGGGATCGGAGGGCCCGAGCATCTGCCGATGTTTGAGGAGCTTGCCAAGATCCTCGGGGGAACGATTTCCTGTTCACGACCTGTTGTAGATCGAAACTGGTTGCCGAAAGAAAGACAGGTGGGGATTTCTGGGAAAACGGTAAAACCCAAGATTTACATCGCCGTTGGAATTAGTGGGGCCTTTCAGCATGTGACCGCAATCAAAGGGGCTGAAACCATCATCGCGATCAACAAGGATCCACGAGCTCCCATCTTCAGTGTCGCGGATTACGGGATCGTGGATGATTTTCAAAAGGTGATTCCCCTGCTGAAAGAAAAGATTAAAGGAATGATGGGGGGGGTTTAAGACTTTTCAAAGCGTTTCCGTTCTTCGGCCCGAAGCTCCCGTCTCAGGAGTTTACCCACCTTTGATTTAGGAAGCATATCACGAAATTCAATGTATTGGGGGACTTTATAAGGAGCCAACCTTTCACGGCACCACTTAAGGAGGTCATAGGCGCTGACCCCCTTTACATCTGATTTGAGGACAGCAAATGCTTTGATTCTTTCGCCCACCTTCTCATCCGGCACCCCAACCACGCAGGCAGAAATGACAGCCGGATGTTCTTGCAGGACAGCCTCAATCTCTGAAACAGCTACTCGATACCCTTTGTGTTTAATTGTATCCACAGAACGATCCAGATAGAAAAGCCATCCTTTCTCGTCAATTCGGACAATGTCACGGGTCCTGTACCATAACCTTCCATCCATCTCAACAAAACACTCGGCCGTTTCTGAAGGTTTATTCCAATAGCTTCGAATCATATGATCAGAAGAGACCAGCAACTCCCCTGGTTCTCCTGGTGGAACGGGCTCAAGGGTATCCGGATCGACCAGCTTGACTTTCTGGAGAGGAGTGACCTTCCCCGCACTTCCCGGAGGAGCTTCTTCTCCCATTGGAGTTAAAGAAACCCGACCACAGGTCTCTGTAGCCCCATATCCCTGGTAAATGGGCTTTCCAAATTTTTTAAGCCATCGTTCGGCCACTTCAACAGGGAGGACATCTCCACCCGAAAAGCAGTATTGAAGGGAACTTATGTCATAATAGTCGATTCGATCATGTTCAAGAATCATCCGATACATTGCAGGAACACCAAAGAAGGTTAGCACCCTATATCTTTGAATATGGTCAAGAAGTCCATCCAGATTGACCTTCGGCAGTAGGATAAGGCTATCCCCTGAGAGAAGTCCTCCAAGACCCATCTGCTGGCCGAGGATATGAAAGAGAGGTCCTCCTTGAATGACCATATCCTTCCCCTTTGGAATAAAGGGTTCGCTCATAGCTCTCTGTTCAGATACTCCTTCAAGAAAAACGATATGGGTAAAGGGGACCCCCTTTGGAAGTCCGGTCGTTCCCCCTGTATAAAGCATTTGGAACATCTGCTCAGGTTCTATGTTTAGTGAAGGGAGGGAAGAGGATGAGCTCCTTTCGAGAAGTTTTTTAAAGGAAAAGATATTTTCACCCTTTCCCACTTTTCCACTGGGAATCTTATTGAGAGAGAGCCCAATCCATCTTTTCCACCAGGGGAGGAGTTCTGCAATGTTAGTGACGATCACCCTTTTTAATCCGGTTTCAGGAAGAACTTGCAAGACATATCCAAAGTTCGTATCCAGGCAGAATATCGTTTCGGCTCCGCTGTCATTGGCCATATATTTCAGGTCCATCGGCGTATAGATGGGTGAGATGGGAATACTGATGGCTCCGATTCGGAGCAGGGCCAACCAGGAGATGACCCATTGAGGGGTATTAGAAAGGTAAAGGATGACGCGGTCTCCCCGGGTGATTCCCATTTTTAGTAAATGGGCTGCAAGGGTTTCAACGGTTTCTTTGAGTTGAGAAAAACGCCAGCTTTTTCCCAAATAGATCAGGGCAGGTTTTTCAGAGAAATCCCGGCAGACCTTTTCGAATTGTTCATAAATAGAACCGAAAGAAATCTCCATCTCTCCTATACCCCAAAATAAGCGGCCTTGACTTCCGGGTTTTCCATCAATTCTCTTCCCGTTCCAAAGAGAATAAGTATCCCATTCTCAATGACATATCCCCGGTCAATGGCTGGTAAGAGGGGCCGAGCAAATTGTTCGGTCACTAAAACAGTGACCCCTTCTTTTCGAATCTGTTTGGTAGCGCGGATCAAATCTTTCTGCAGAATAGGGGAGAGTCCAAGCAAAGGTTCATCCATCAGAAGGAGACGGGGTTGGGTCATCAGGGCCATTCCGATCGATAGCATTTGCTGTTCCCCTCCGCTACAGAACCCAGCCTTTCTTTTTCTGATTCCTTTTAGATGAGAAAAAATTTGATAGACAAAATCCATGCTTTTTTTAATCTCCCGGTCTCTCCTTAAAACAGAGGCAATCTTTAAATTTTCTTCCACACTACTATCCGGAAAGATGGGATGTCTTTCCCGACTCAACACGATCCCCTTCTTCACCCTCTCGTAGGGTTCGACGTGAGTGATTTCTTCCCCTTCATATCTTATCTCTCCAAGAAGGGTGATCCGTTCTCCACCCCTTCGATCCTCTTTTTTCTTCATATCAATAATCAGTCCTGAGAGGGTATTCATTAATGTGGTTTTACCCGCACTGTTTGAACCTAAAACCCCGACGATCTCCCCTTGCCGAACCTCTAAGTTGAGGTCATTGATGGCCAAGGCATTCTCGAAAAAGACCATCAAGTTCTTGACCTCAAGCATCTTCTCCCTCCTCCTCGCTTCCCAAGTATGCTGCTTTCACTCCCTCATTGTTCATAATCTCCCCAGGGAGACCATCGGCAATCTTAGATCCAAAATTGAGGGCAATGACCCGATGGGCGAGACGAAATAATTCTTTTAATCGATGCTCAACCATGATGATCGTAAGTCCTTCACCATTTAATCGTTCAATGATGGGAAGGGTGCTTGCCACTTCAGACATAGACATTCCAGAAAAAAGTTCATCCAGGATGAGAAGTTCGGGCCTCAGGGCCAGACAGCGAGCAAGTTCAAGACGTTTGAGATACCCATGGGGTAGGCTTGAGGCGATCTTATAAGGGACAAAAGAATCTCGTTCAAACCCAACGTCCTCGAGAAGATCAATGGCGACATCGTCCCGATCTCCATACATTCCACCTCTCAATCTCCTCACTCGTGAAGAGTAAAGGGGGATAATAAGGTTTTTAAAGGCGGAGAGCTGATAAAAAGGCTTCACCATCTGGAAAGTTCGGGCAATTCCCATTTCAGCAATTTTATAGGGTTTTTTCCCGGTGATATCGATTCCTTGATAGAAGACTCGCCCCGAATCGGGTTTTACAAAACCAGTGAGGAGATTGACCAAAGTGGTCTTTCCTGAACCGTTGGGTCCGATGATTCCGAGAAGTTCCCCTTTTTTCACTTCAAAGCTTACATTGACGATTGCGGCTACACCACCGAAATTCTTATTCAGCTTTTCGACCTTTAAGATAGTTTCATTCATAGAGTTTTCCCAAATTCAGCCCACTTCAACCATTCTTTCGAATTGATGATACTTTCTTCTAATAAAATGGAAGACTCCCTCAGGAAGCCCAACAATACAAATAATAAGAATGGCTGAGTAGAAGACCACTCTTAATGTCCCAAAGGCCCGTAGCACTTCAGAAAGGGGGACAAGAATAAAGGCTCCTATGGTGGGACCAGCAAAAGTCCCTACGCCCCCTAATACTGCAGCGGTTAAGGGTAAAATCGAATAGTCCAGTGCAAAGGCAGGCATTCCAACAAATTGGTAATAGTGGGTCATGAAGGCCCCGGGAAAGGCGCCGACTAGGGCTGCCAAAAAAACGGCCTGTGTTTTAAACCAGTAAATATTGATAGCCCCGCTCATGACTGCCCTATCATTGTCTCTGATCCCTTGAAGGACAAGACCATAATCTTCACTGATCAACCTTCGAAATCCAAAAAGGCATAATAAAAGAGCTAAAACAGGGACATAGAGTTCTACCCAGAGGCTGGGCAAGGGGGTGAGGGCACTCAATCCCTCTGTGCCTCCTAAAATCTTTGTGGTTTCAATAAACCTCATCAGAAGAAGGGGGAGGGTCAACGTCACAATCGCAAAATAAACGCCCCGTAATCTCAGAACAGGAAGGAGCAGAAAGGTACAGATCAAAGCGCCCCCCAGAGTTCCTAAAGGAATGGTGATCAGGGGTGACCATTTGAAAGCATAGTTTAAGGAACCTGTCACATAAGCGCCTACCCCAAAAAAGAGAGCCTGGCCTAAAGAGATCAAACCCACTGAAGCCATCCAATCCCAGCTCAGCGAAAGCAAAGCAATCGCACAGGTAATGACTAAAACCTTCTCCCAATACAGTCCTACGATGTCTTTCAATAAAGGAAAAACAAGGAGGAGGACAACAGGAAGAACCCTTGGAAGCAATAAATAGAGGATCTCTCGATAAGAAGAGAGGGCAAAGATATCTTCACATCTTGCCTTAATTCCTCGGTCCAATCTCTCTTTACGAAACTTCATCGACTTTCACTCCTCACCCCTCACTTTTTGTTTCAGACCCTCTCTTCCAGCTCTTTAAACTTCCCAAAGAGGCCGGAGGGTTTGATGGTCAGAACAAGGACGATAGCCGCGAGGTAAACGACCATCATCCATTCTGGTTTCAAGTAAGTCCCGGTAAACACCTGCGTATAGCCCAGAATCAAACTCGCAATGAGAATTCCAGACACACTCTCCAGCCCTCCAACAATTCCCACAGCCACTGCAATCAACAGCACTTCATATCCTGTATTGATCGAGATGATTCCCAAGGGAAGAATGATGATCGCGGCCAAGGCCCCCATCGCACATCCAAAGGCTAAGCTTAAAGCGGCAGTTCGGTCGGATCGAATCCCAAGGGAAATGGCAGTGCGTTCATTCTGGGCAATTCCTCTGAAGGACAAGCCAATCCTGGTATGATGGGTGAAGAAATAAAGAAAGAGAACCAGGGCCAAACCAATCCCGATGATAAAGAGACGCTGATAATCTATCGGGACACCCGCGATCAAAATTGTTCCTTTCTTTAAGTAAGGAAGGGTGAACTCATAGGTCACAAACCCCAGATACCGGAATAACTCGAGGATTCCCACTCCAAGGGCAAATGTAGCAATCACTTCAGAGAGGGCAATGCCCCTCACCCTTAAAAGAATGATCCAATAGGTGATAAATCCTAATAGTCCAACTATCCCTACGGTTACCACAATAGCGAGGAGGAAGGGAAATTTCAGATAATGGAGAAGCATCCATACCAGAAAGCCACTCAGGATATAGAATCCTCCATAGGCGAAGTTGGCCACTCCACTGATCCCAAAAGTGAGACTGAAACCCATCGCCGTCAGGGCTAAAATGACGCTATTGATCAAACCATATATAAGAATACTTGAGAGCATAGAATTTTGATTTGGGAGAACGGATTAAAAGGGGCAATCTTCGGCTGAAAGAGGATTGCCCCTTAGGATTTACAAATAAATTTTATTTTTTCATATATGGGGGAAGATCGATCTTTCCTTCTGCAAAGCCCTCCGGAAACACAACGACTCGCTCTCCAGGCTTCTTCCACTGAAATCCTACCCCCACAGCAGTCTCTTTCGGATTAAATCCAAAAATGACCTGATGATCCTTACCGAACCTTATCCTTCCAATCGCTCCGTCCATATCAGTCTGTTCGATGGCTTTCACAACGGCATCAGGATCCACAGTCTTTGCTCGTTCGAAAGCACTGGCAAGGATGTAGATAGCATCATAACTTGGTCCTGGACCATGCCCGGAGAGTTCTGTCCTTGCCTTCTCTCCCCATCTCCTTCCATAATTCTGATTAAAGGCAACGGACTTGGGAACCGCCTTGACTGGAATCGGCCCAACCTCATAAATCATATTAATCATTCCCTCCACTTCCCCTTCAAATACCTTCCAGGCATTTTCACAGGCAATCGGGCTGATAAAACCAGCAATGAGAGCAGGAATCTGCATGGCTCGTGCTTGCTTGAGCAGAATACCGCTTTGGGGCATATCAAAGATAGGGACAATCACCTGAGCTTTCTGTGCCCTCACTTTGATCAGGGAAGGTGAAAAGTCAGAAGACCCTGTCGCATAGGTATCAAAGGCGATCACTTCCCAGCCATTTTCCTTAAACCACTTCTCGAGCCCAGCCCCTGTTCCTTTTGCCCACAACACATCTTGAGTAATAATATAGGCTCGGTTAAACCCAAACTCTTTTCTGATAAACCCCATGACTCCGCTAAGATACATCGAGAGATAGGGGGCATTGAGGCAATTTCGAAAGATATATTTATATTTGTCATATTCCTCCGTTACTTTCTTTTGCATCAAGGGAGTCATGGCGATTGAGCAGATATATGGCAACTTGTATTTCGAAATAAGGTCCATCGTGGACAGTAAGACTTCTGAGCGGAAATTTCCTAAGGCAATGGCATGGGGTTTTCTTTCAAGGATGAGTTTTTCTGCAGCAGTAAGGGCGTCATGGACTGGAATCCCTGGTTCATGTTCTCGGGTGTCTATGGCATAGGCCTTAAGAAGATGTTTATTGGGACCGACCTGAACCCCTCCCTTGGCATTTATCTCTTCAATGGCCATCTGAATGGCCATCCAGCCATCCCTTCCTTCAATCGATCCCAAGGCAGTAGGAACCCCTATAATGATTGGATCACCGGCTTTAAGCTGGCCAAAAGACAAATGAGGAATCACTGCTAAAAATGAAAAGACCAGAAAACCAATTAATAAGCTTTTCTTTTTCATAAGTCACTTCCTCCTTTCTTTATTATTTTTGGATCTTCCAAGAATGGATTTTAAGCGACTTAATCATACCATAACAAATCTCAAAATTAAACTATTTTTAAAGAATGGGTTAATTTTTATACCAATTAAATATTTTTGTCAATAAATTTTTTTATTGAAAAAAAATATTTTTTTAAATATTATTGAATTATGGCAAATTTTAAGCCCATAAAGCCTCCTCGGGTATCGGAAGAGGTGGCTGAACAGCTAAAAAGGGCAATTCTTTCGGGACATTTTAAACCGGGGGAGAAATTACCATCCGAAAGGGACCTGGCAGAAGGGTTCCAAGTAAGTCGTCTCGCTATTAGGGAAGCCTTGAGAAAATTAGAACATATTGGATTTATTATTACTCGACAAGGAGTTACGGGTGGAGCTTATGTTACGGATTTAACTTTCGAATATCTTGCCAATGCCTTCTTAGATCTCTTCTTGGCTAATAAAATTTCGATTCCTGAACTTCATCATGTTAGACTTTTGATTGAACCGGAGGTGGCAAGGCTTGCTGCTTTGCATATCACACCCGAATATTCTGAACGTCTTAGGGAAGCCTTAAAAATAGAAGACCTCCCCATCCCTTCCTTATCCATAGACATTGAAAGAAAACAAAAGATTCATTTGATCCTTGCTGAAATGAGTGGAAATCGATTTTTCGAAGCATTGGTGAGGTCTCTCTTAAGGTTGACGAAAAAAGTGGTAGAGGCCGTAAATCCCGATCCTGATTTGGTCCATCCCAGGGGGATGCATCATGCCGTTGTAGAGGCAGTTTTGAAAGGGGATTCAGAAGCAGCAATGGAGGCTATGAAAAAGCATACCCTCGATTTTGGAAAAAATTTTATTCAAATGGAAAGAACCTTCAGAGAGAGAAATTCAATTACCCCCTTCTGATTCCCCTTCTTTATCGCCGTTTCCAAAAAACCCTTAGATATCCTTTGGTGATTCCATATCCTAAAAGCGCTCCTGCGACCACATCGGATGGGAAATGGAGACCCAAATAAATGCGACTCCAGGCGATCAGTGCTGCAAAAAGATAAAAAAAGATTCTGAGACGAGGAAACCGGTCTGAAAGGAAGGTGGCCATCATCAAAGAGTACGTAGCGTGAGCGCTTGGGAAACTGGGGTCCAGGATTTCACCTGGGCCCTTTGAAATCTTATCCCCCATCTCCAAAATAAAGAGGGGTCGTTCTCTCTGGATGAGAAATTTGAGACTGTAAACCACTGCGGATTGAATCCCGTAAAGAAGAAGGAGATGGCGAGAAAATTCTCGTTGACGAGTGATGAGAAAACTAATCAAGATAAAGAGGATCACGGCGAAATGGCTTCCAAGGTAGGTCAGCCAGGGGAGAAGGTAATCCAAAAGATCTGAGCTCCACCATTCATTGGCTCGCTGCATGAATATTATTTCCCACTGCATTGTTGCTCTCCTCTTTTTTTATTGAAGGGGAGCCTTGGAATGATATCTCCTAAATTCTTGCTACGGACACAAATACTGGCCACTCTCTCGAGCTCTTTACAGGAGGAATTGAAGGCAATGGAAAACCCTACCATCTGAAACATTTCGATATCCCCGTGACTGTCTCCAATGGCGATGGTTTCTTCGGGTTTTACCTTAAATCGATTTAAAATTCTTCTGACCCACACCGCCTTTCTATCATAATAAACCTGAATGTTCACCTTTCCGGTCAAAATTCCGCCTTCGTGAAGAAGGTCATTGGAGATAGAGTAGTCAAATCCATATCTTTGGTGAACCCAGCTGGAGAGGAGCGAAAGACCAGAGGAAACCATTGAAAGTTTCAAACCCTTCTCTTTAAGATAACCGATCAACTCATCTACTCCCTGGTGAAAGGGGACGGTTTTTACAATCTCTAAGAGTTCCTCGATTTTCATTCCCTTCCACACCTGGGCATCTCGTTCACAAAATTCCTCATAGGAGATCTTCCCGGCTAAAAACTGGTTTTGATAATCCTCTGCAAACCCATACCACTTTCCCAATCGTTTGTGGATATACTCCCAGATCGAACGTTCCTGAGTAAGCGTTCCATCCAGGTCAAAGATCACTAATTTATAGACCGGTCGTTCTCTCATTTCCATTCCGTCCTGAAAGCCAGCGTCTTTCTCCATAACGATTGACAAGCTCAGCCATCTCCCCAAAATAAATGCAACGCCCGATGCAAACGTCAACACAGGCCGGTTTAAGCCCCTGATCGATTCGGTGATAGCAGAGATGGCATTTTTCAGCCACCCCTTTTTCTTGATTAAATTGCATCACTCCAAAAGGACAGGCCTCGATACATTTTTTACAACCGATGCATCCATTGGAGTCAATAAGCACGATCCCATCCGATCTCTGGGTAATGGCCTTGACCGGACAAACCTCCTGGCAGGGAGGGTGTGTACATTGAACACATCGGGCCGGTGAGTAGGTCAGTTTTAACTTCCCATTGACCCTCTGAACCCCTTTTGTTCTCACCCGGATCCATCTTGAGCCTTCCGAAAGGTGGTTTTCCTGCTTGCAGGCCAACTCACAGGCATCACATCCCCAACAGAGATCCTCATCAATAAACAAGGCCAGTTTTTTGGTCACAAATCCTCCCTTCTTTTCAATCTTTCTTAGGGGAGACTCTGCACATAAGAACTCTCAGATTCGTTGCCCCCATCGCCGGATCGCAGGTCGAGGGATCGTTATCCGTGAGGAGATTGATATTCGATTCTTTCCATCCATGCTCCGGCGCCTCTTTCTCAGGAAACCACCAGGCATGCTGCGCCCCGATGACTCGTGGATCGATTCCAAGAGTTAATTTAGCTCTCTGGTAGCATCTCCCCCTTGGAGACTCAATCACAACCCAATCCCCTTCTTTAATCCCCTCTTTTTCCGCGGTTTCAGGATGAATCTCCACCAAAGGCTCTGGAAGAAGTTCTCTTAACCATGGGATCTGCCGATGTTCTGAATGAAAGAAGGCCGTCGGTCGCATTCCAGTAATCAAGATGTATGGGTAATCTTTCACCCGGTCAGGACGACTGATCGGAGATTCAGGGGGCTCCCGAAACTTTGGTAATGGATCATAACCCCACTCCTTCATCCTGGTGGAATAGAGTTCCACTTTTTGGGTAGGGGTAGAGAAACCTTTCTTTAAATATTTTCGATATTCCATTTTTCCCTGTAAATGGCCGATCTCCAGAAACTCCTCAAAGGTTAAGCCTGAGGGAGCAAGAATAGCATTTAAGGCCTCTCTTAAAGTGGGCCACCAGTATTCCTTCTGACCCAATCGATTCCCTAACTCAAGGAGCATCTCATGGTCCGATTTACACTCTCCGACCTGAATCACTTTCTGACGGGCCAGGGCGTATCCATGGCGCTTCCAGATCTCTGCAACATAATCCATCTCTAACCAGGTGGCTGAGGGGAGAACGAGATCGGCCATTTCTGCGGTTGGGGTTAGAAAGAAATCCGACACCGCAAGGAATTCGACTTTCTTCAACGCCTCGTAAACCATGGAGGCATTTGCTCTTGTCATGATAGGATTGGAAGAGATCAAGAAGACCATTTTGACAGGATAGGGTTTCTCATAGAGGATGGCTTCCCATACAAATCTTGGATTGATGATGGCAAAGGCATCGGCAAGCTTGAAGACCTCTCCTCCCAATCGTTTCTTCCTCTGCTCGGGAGGAAGCAATCGATGGAGCCCAAACTGGCTGGCATTCATCACCGGTGGAGGCACATAGAAGACCATCCCTCCAGGAACGTCGAGATTACCTGTCACCGCGGCCAGGGCAATCAATGAACGATTGTTATCCACGCAATTGATGCTCTGCTCGATCGCCACTCCCCACTGAATACAGGCCGGTTTCGTTTTGGCGAATAGCCTCGCCGCCTCTCTTATCTTCTCTTCAGGGACCCAGGTGATTTCGGAGACTCGCTGGGGAGGGTACTCCTTCACACGATCCACAAACTCGTTCCATCCATAAATCCAGTTACCGACAAACTCCTTATCATAGAGCTCTTCTTCAATGATGACATGGAGCATTCCAAGGGCAAGGGCCACATCGGTTCCCGGGCGAAGTTGAAGCCAGAGATCCGACCGATCGGCAAGTTTGGTAAAACGAGGGTCTACCACAATGAGTTTGGCCCCTTTCGCCAGGGCATCGGAGAGATAAAGCCCTTTATATTCATCCGGATTGGAGATGATCGCATTATTTCCCCATACCATGATACACTTTGGATTTCCTTCATAATCGCAGACCGGCAGATTCCCGCAGGTGATAATAGAGGTGGAGACTCTCGGTCCGTAACACATATGACCTGCCGTAAGAACATTGGGCGTTCCCAGGAGATTTGCAAATCGATAGATGAAGGACTCATTATCTCGTCCCGTCCCGTAACCCAGGACGATTGATTCAGCCCCATATCCGTTTTTATATTCGTTTATTTTGGAGACCAGCAGATCATAGGCCTCCTCCCATGAAATTTTTTCCCATCCTCCCCCTCCTTTAGGGCCTTTTCGTTTTAGTGGATAGAGCAAGCGATTGGGATGGTAAACTAACTGGAGAGAGGCGATCCCCTTGGGACAGAGGGTTCCCCTGTTGATCGGGCATTGAGGATCTCCTTCAATTTTTGTCACTCTCCCTTCTTTGACATAAACTAGGACCCCACAGCCTCCGTGACAAATTCGACAATGACTTCTTAGAATCTTTTCATCCTGGCCTCCCAGGCCTATCATCTCTTCCTCCTATTCCAATGCCTTCTTAAAACGAGAGGGGAGGGTTGAAAAAAAAGGTTTTGGTGATGTTTATCGTGCTTCTCTTCTGAACGGTTTAGCAAGAATCTCAAGAACGCGAAAGTCAAAAAAGTTATTGCAGTGAGAAGGCCAGACGACAAGGGCAGTATCCGCTCCTCCCCCCTTAGAAGTCGTTGTTCCTCCCACGGCAATGGTCCTCTCAATCGGAATAGCCCCACTATCTGCAGCCATAATCGCACACTCGATCGCCACTTTTACCCCTACTCCGAAAAGGGACCGGAGGGATTCAGCGACCACTTCACTATGAGAGGCTCCGGAAAATTTATTGGTAAAGGAGCGTTCCAGGCCTGAAAGGATATGACTCTGTTTGACCACCTGGCATCCCAGAGATTGCAGTTCCTTTAAAATCTTTTGGTCAAATTTCCAGACCCCGGGAGTAGAGAAACCGGGCTGGGAGCTGACAATGACCAGATTTGTCTCTCCAGCCATTCGTTTTGCAAATTTAAGCCCTGTCTTTCCACTGGAGCTCGCTACGACCACACTCTTGATATCCCCTTCTTTAAGTCGCTCATAAACGACCTCGATGACAGCCTCTGTATTCTCGATCCCAGGTTTATCAAAATAGAGAATCGAACGACTCACCCCATGGATGACCTCCTTTCTACTCCTTTAAAGTAAACCTCCATTGACAGAACATCTCCTTCGGATGAGGATCAGGAGGAGCAAATAGGCATTCGACTTGAATTCGATCGTCAATGACCTTGGCAAAGTTTTCAAATTCTCCCCGATGCATCTCTTTACAATTAAATTCGTTCAGACCTCGCTTCAAACGGGCCTCTTGAGTGGCACAGCTTGGAACGTTGATCAACACTTCGTTCTCCTTTTCTTCGATCTGGTAGCTGAGAAGAATGGCCCAGGGGAAGTATCTCAGGGCTTTAACAAATCCCTTCAGGCCTTTCTCCTTCAGGTCGAATCGCTTAAGCAGATCCTTCGCAGCCATTGCTGCTACCCTTCCCCATACCTGTTCATTGATCCGTTCGGCAGTGGGTTGATCAAACCTTTCCGTCACATAGATAAACCAGAAGGCATCGATCACCCTATAATGCCAGAGTAAAAATTGGATGTATTTCCTCAGATGATGGGGGTCCATCTCTTCAAAAATTTTAAGATCCATTTTGACCCTCTTCGTTCTCTGAAAATGATAGATTGAAGAAAAAGGAATTACTTTTTCTTTGAAGGTTTTTTAGATATTTTCGTTTTCTGAGAAATGGTCTTTTTTTCGATCTGCTGAGATGTTTTCGCTTCGATCATCTTTCGGACTTCTCGTCGACCCAGCTTCCGAAGAGCCACCATGATTTCTCTCTTTTTCATCTCGGGCTTAAATTTCCCCCTCTCCCATTGATGGATGGCCCCAACCGTGACCCCGGTTAAAAGGGCTAACTCCCTCTGGGTGATTCTCAATCTTTTTCGAAGGCTTCGGATCAGACGAGGTGAAAACCGGGCACTTTTGACCTCCTCCGGAGAGACCTCCATGGAAACCTCTTTCCCCTTTAGCTGAGGGGGTGAGGTTCGCTGTAAGGTAAGGAGAGTTTTACGGAGTTGAGAGATGATTCCTTTCAGCGACTTAATCTCTCCTCTAAGGGGAAGGGTCACCTTTTTTACCTCCCTTTTGGCCAAACGAATGATTTCTGACTTGATGATCGATTCCACCTTTCCCATGACATCCTCCTTTCAGATAAGGATCTGTTTTCTCCTCTCCTCGAACAATTCTTTTGCCTTCTGGATCCTCCTTTTTCTCTCGATCCACCATTTCCTGAGCTCTTTCCCTCTTTGTCGAAGAGAAAGATAATTCTCTTCAATCCTTTTTTTAGAGGGAGCTCCGATGGGAGAAGGTTGAGTGAGGACTCTTTCAGGTGCCTGAATCTGCTCAACCTCACTCTCTGAAATGGGAAGACCGAGATTTAACTCTGAGAGGGCCTTCTTTAATCCTTGATAGGAGACTTCCTCCCTTCCCTCCCTTTCAGAATATTTCACTGCTTTTTCCACCACTCTCTTTGCTTTCCTTAAAGGAAGGTGAAAGGAATGGACCATCCATTCCATTAATGGAGTCGCTCCGATAAAATCTCCTCTGGCCAGCTCTTCCATTCTTCGAGAGTTGACTCGTAAAAGTTGAAGGATATCCTTCATCACAAAGAGGGCTGGTTTTACCTCGTCCACGAGATCCATAATCCAATATTTTGTCCACTGAGTCTCTCGATTATATCCCATAAAGAGAGCCTTCCCTATGGAGAGAAGGCTCATCAACAAGCCCTGGGAGAGAGAAGCTTTTGCCTTGATGATCTCCAGAGAGCAAGGATTGCGTTTCTGAGGCATGATGGAACTTCCCGAGCAATGGCGATCGTCCAGTTGAACCATATTAAATTCACGGGTTGAAAGAAGAATCAGGGTTTGGGCCATGGAGGAGAGGTGATTCATGGTAACGGTCAACGCATAGGCCAATTCAGCTTCTGGCTCCCACCGCTGGGTGATGGGGTCTATCGCATTCTCCGTAGGCCCATCAAACCCGAGAAGGATGGAGGTGAGTTTTCGATCCAAGGTAAAAGAAGTCCCGTAACCTGCCCCACTTCCCAAAGGGTTTTTATTGAAAAGGTCAAACCAGTGAGTCAAGCGATAGGCATCTCGAAGAAGGGCCTCTCCAAAGGAAAGGAGAAGATGTCCAAAAGTGGTGACCATTGCATGTTGATGGTGGGTGAAGCCCGGCATGATGGAAGATCGATGTTCCCAAGCCCTCCGGAGGACGGATTCGATTAACTCGATAATTCCTTCTATGCCCTCCAAAGCTTGATCTCGAAGATAGAGACGCATATCCAGGGCAATCTGGTCATTTCGACTCCTCCCCGTATGGATTTTTCCACCAACATCTATCCCAATCCTTTCGGTCAGGAAGGCCTCTACCTGGCTGTGGATATCCTCATAAGAGGGATCCACTTTAAACTTTCCTCTCAGATAAAGGGATTCTAATTCCACCAATCCTTTAAGGATCTTTTTACCTTCCGGTTTCGAGAGAATCCCCTGGTGGGTCAACATCATGACATGAGCCTGAGTCCCCCATAGATCGTAGGGAATCAGACGTTCATCGGCAGGAGGAATCCCTTTTACGTCCCTTCCGGATAGGAAATCAATGATGTCTCGATTCGGGAGACGTTCGAATCGTTCTCCCCAGAGTCGATTGACCTTCAATGCCTTTATTTTTCCATGTTTAATTTGATTCGATATGTTAGCACAAAATCCTTTTCAAAACAATGGGTTTTATTATTTTATTTCCAAACCTAATTTAATCATCCCTCTAACGAGGTAAAAAAATAAGAAATGGTTAGGAGTTAGCAACGTATCGGAGGGTTTAAAGGATTTGGATCCTGCCAGGGGGTCCTTCGACCACCTCTCCAATGATGGAGGACTGAAGCACCCCTTCCTTCCTTAAGGCCTCTACAAGTCTTTGAGCCTTCTCAGGAGGAAGAGAAATAAGCAGCCCCCCCGAGGTTTGAGGATCATAGAAGAGATCGACGAGAATTTCTGGAACTCTGGAATTTACCTCCACATGACAGGAGAAGTATTTTCGATTAGAATGGGCTCCTCCCGGGATCAAGCCGTTTTTTGCATATTCCAGGGCTTCCGGAAAGATGGGGACATTTTGGGATTGGATGACCAACTGAATCTGACTTGCCTTTGCCATTTCTAAGGCGTGGCCAATGAGACCGAATCCCGTGATATCGGTACAGGCATGGGCCTCGTAGACCTTCATCAACTCTGATGCCTTCTGATTTAAGGTGATCATGCTTTCTACCATTTTATGGACCGCCTCCTCAGAGGCCATTTCTGCTTTGAGAGCCGTTGCAATAATCCCGGTTCCAAGAGGTTTCGTCAGAACGAGTTGATCCCCTGCTTTGGCCTTAGCATTGGTCAGGTATCGATGAGGGTTTACGATTCCCGTAACGGCCAATCCATATTTAATCTCTTTGTCTTCAATCGAATGCCCTCCCACCAAAGCGACCTGAGCCTCTTGCATTTTCGAGAGTCCACCTCGAAGGATCTCCTTTAGAATGGTCGAAGGAAGTGTATGGATGGGAAAGGCCACCAAATTCATGGCAGTCAAAGGAGTTCCACCCATCGCATACACATCACTCAGGGCATTGGTCGCTGCTATTTGGCCAAAGGTAAAAGGGTCATCGACAATAGGGGTAAAGAAGTCGACCGTCTGGACGAGAGCGATCTCATCGGTGAGTTGATAGATCCCAGCGTCGTCAGAAGTTTCAATTCCAACCAATACTCTTGGATCTTTTTGAACAGGTAATTCTTTTAAGATTTGATCCAGATCCTCTGGACCAACCTTAGAAGCTCACCCTGCCTTCTGGACGGTTGCTGTTAACCGAATCTCGCCCATTCTTCTCTCCAACTATTAAATTACCTTTTTAGAATAGCTTATGAACCCTTTTAGAGTCAAATCGATTTTCCCGATAGTTCCTCCCTCTTCTTTAAAGAAATCTCAATGGGTGAAAATCAATGGGGACCCTTCCCCCCAAAATACCCCTCTCGGGCTTATTTCCCGGCTCTGAGGGATGGATTACCAAAGGGAGTGAATATTAGGTTGCTTATTGAGTAAAAAATTGATATAAATTTTAAAGCCGTTTTCAAAGAAGGGTCGAAAACAAAGGCTTTCCGAATAAGCATAGAGGAGGTGGGGTATGTATAGAAAGATTTTAGTTCCTCTGGATGGTTCCGAGTTGGCCAAAAAGGGATTGGAGGAGGCAGAAAAATTAGCCAAATTTTTTGACTCCGAGATCATCCTTTTTCAAGTCGTTCCATTTCTCCCCATTTATGGCTCTCCGGAATTGGTCACCCCTCTCATCGTCGATGAGAAACAGAAGGAATTTGCAGAGAGATACCTTGCCGATCTCGCCGAAGAGCTTAAAAAGAAAGGCCTTCAAGCAAAATACATGGTAAAGACCGGCCCACAGGTAGCGGTAGAGATCATTGACTATGCCAAGGAGAGTGGTGTGGATTTAATCGTCATGTGCACCCATGGCCGATCAGGAATCACAAGATGGGTATTGGGAAGTGTCGCCCTGAAAGTTCTGACACGAGCGGAGACGCCCATCCTTCTCATCCGTTCGAAGTCCTAACTCCTTGTTTCCCTCATGAACATTATTCTTGTAGGACTCTATATTACTTGCGAGATTGTGGCCAATGTAACGGCCTCCAAACCGGTTCAGATCGGGAAAATTATTGTTCCAGCCGCCATCTTTATTTATACCCTAACCTTTACCCTCATTGATTTGATTAACGAATCCTTAGGGAAAAAGGGGGCCCAGAAGGTCGTCTTAACTGCTTTTATTGCTAATCTTCTCCTTGCCCTCTATACCCAACTTGCCATCCTTCTTCCGCCGGCCCCTTTTTACTCAGGACAAGAAGCCTTTGCCTCGGTGTTGGGCAGTACGCCAAGGATTGTTTTTGCCAGCCTGACCGCCTATCTCATTAGTTCCCTGATTGATACGGAGATCTTTGCCTTCTGGAAAACCTATATCCGGGGTCCAAAATGGTTGAGAGTATTGACGAGTAATACCATTTCCACAGGAGTAGATAGTGTCGTCTTCATCACCCTTGCCTTTTACGGGGTGATGCCCATTGGAGCACTGATCAGGGGCCAATACGCAGTAAAGATGGCGATCACTTTCGGAAGCCTTCCCCTAATCTATCTGGTGAGGAGGCGAAAAGGAGAGATCCCTCCATGAAACGAGAACATATCTTTATTCTCTTCACTCTACTTTTGACCCTCCTCTCTTTTTATCTTCTCTATCGGATCCTTTTACCCTTTTTAGTCCCTCTTCTCTGGGCTGTTCTTTTAGCCACCCTTTTCTTTCCTCTCACTCAAAAACTCCATCGAATCTTAAAGAAGAAAGTCCTCTCTTCAGCCATCATGACGCTTCTAGTCGTTCTGGTCATTATCCTGCCCGCAGGATTCCTTATGGTCTCCCTAACCCACGAGGTGATTGATTTCTATCACTGGTTAGAGGGGGTGATCCAAGCGGGTGATCTCCAGGATCTTCTCCATCGGATCGGACAATGGGGGATAGTCCAGTGGCTCCTTGAGAGATTGAGCCCCTATATCGATTTTAGACGAATTGATTTTATGAATCTTTTTTTAAAAAACGTTCAGCAGATCGGGACATTCCTATTGAATCAAACGTCAACCATTCTCAAAGGGATCTCTTCGTTTGTGATCGGATTCTTCTTTACCCTCCTCTCCCTCTATTACCTCTTTAAGGATGGGGATCAATTGTGGTTGAAATTGAAGGAGATGATTCCTCTCCCTTCCAAGGAGAGAGACCTCATCATCCGGAGGTTCAAAGAAATGCTCTATGCTGCCATCTTTGGGGGGTTATGCATTGCCTTGATTCAAGGAATATTAGGAGGATTGTCCTTCTTGGTTTTGGGTCTTCCGTCCCCCCTCTTCTGGGGAACGGCCATGGCTTTTCTCTCTTTCATCCCGATCGGAGGGACAGCGCTGATCTGGGGTCCTGCGGCTCTTTTTCTTCTCTTCCAAGGAACCTTTTTAAAAGGGTTGATTCTTTTAGGATTAGGAATGTTCATCATCGGAATGATAGACAATTTTCTCAGGCCTTATTTTATTAGTGCAAAGACGAATATTCATCCCCTTCTCCTTTTCTTTGCTATTCTTGGAGGAATCCATGCCTTCGGGATGATGGGGTTGGTCGTTGGGCCCTTGATTGTCACCCTTTTTCTTACACTGGTTGAGATTTATATTCAGGGGATAAGGACTCGAAAAAATTTGGAGTAGAAAATTTAGAGGATAGCTCCTTTAGGGCATAGGGGCTTCCACAATCTCTACCTTAAATTCCTTGGCTTGAGGGGGGATGTCTTTAAAGACCACCATAAAGGGAGCCGATTTCCCGGCAGGAACTAACCTCTCTTTTGGGCTGTTTGGATGGATACTCATGTCTCCTTCAAAGAATTCGGAGGGTAGAACCTTCCATTCTTCTCGAGAAAGAGTACGCCCACAGAAGGTTTCCTTAGAGGCCACTTCTTTTTTCAATTGGTCAAAAATGACCACTTTTACTTTGACGTGTTTTCTGTCTTTGGAAGATTGGTTTTCCACCTTCCCTTCGATCACAAAAAGAGAGAGATCCTTTACTTTCTCCTCATAACCGTTGAGGTCTTTTAAGATCAAATCTTTCTTCTCAATTCCCAGGATCTGATTCCAGAGTCCCGTGATCTTCCCTGTGAGATTGTTCAGATAAGGAGAAAGTCTACCTCCTGATTCGAATTCTGACCAGAGATAGAAGAGTCCAAACACGAACAATGCGATAACAATGACAAGCCCTACAAAACGAAAGGAACTTCTTTTTTCTCTTAGCACTCTTCTCTTAGGCTCCATCCTCTCCATCGGTGGGGTAGGTTTTGGCTCAAATTCCTTTTCGAGAACGGCTTCTTTAGTCGAAACCTCCTCCTCTCTTTTCTCCGCAGAGGGTGGTTCTTCAAAAGGAAATCTCTCTTCCTCTTCTTCAAATCCCTTTACTTCTTTTTCAAACCCCTTTACTTCCTCTTCAAATTCCTTTACTTCCTCTTCCCTTTCAGGTGGTGAGGAAACCTCCATCCCTTTCTCTTCCGGGGAGATCAATTCTTTGTGATATTTGGCAAAGGATTCGAACTGTTCGGTCACCTCTTCTTTTGTCTCTGGAGGCGGGACGACATAGAAGACATGATGGCACCTCGAACAACGAACTTTTGATCCTTTCGGAGAGATTCTCGAATCATCGAGTCGATACTTTGTCAAACAGGATGCACAGGTAATAATCATAAAAGACCCCTTTTTATTTTTTAACCCATTATGATGAAAGGGAGAAAAAAAATCAAGCATAAAATGGATGTTATTCCAAATTTCAATTGTCGCGTTTTTCCAAGTTAGAATTGTCGCCTTGGT
>JBBIMX010000027.1:0-22304 GCA_037444165.1 Deltaproteobacteria bacterium
ATGCATTTTTATACACCCATTTCAATTACCACAAAAATCCGTCATGAGCCAAAAAATGATAGATAGATTTTTTTCTAAACGGAAATAATCTCTCCTTCGATTTTATCAGAGAGATGTAAAATTCCAATGGTTGACCGGTGCCAGAAGGAATGGGTTGGAGACCCCGGATTAAAAAAGAAAACCTCTTTCGATACATGATTGGCAGGAGTATGGGTGTGACCATATACGATTGCATCCACCTCATCAAATTCTTTTCGAATTCTCGATTCTATCCCAAGAGGAGCTCCCCCACCATGGATGAGACCGATCTTGAAGCCCCCTAACTCAATGACTCTCTTTTGTGGAAAAGCCTTTCGAATCTCGTAAGGATCCATATTTCCGCACACCGCGATGAGCTCTTTTTGCTTTGAAAGGTACTCCGCAATAGACCAATCCACAAAGTCCCCTGCATGAAGAATCTTCTCGACATCTTTAAAATAACTCTCTACCATCTTTTTGAATTCAGCTGTCGGTTCTCTTAAATGGGTATCGGATAGGACTCCGATCTTCATCTTTAGCTCATCCACTCCTTTCTTTTTTCTTGCATAAATCTTGAAAAGACCTGGATGACAGGGTTGACCCTCTCCTCTTTTAAATAAAGGAGCGCCACTTGAAGGGTAAGCCTCTCTTCTATAGGGATCACCTGAAGAAGCCCTCTTTTGACCTCTTCTTCCACAATCCTTTTGACGATAATCGAAATTCCTTTTCCTTCTGAAACCCATTGCTTGATAAATTCGGAGCTTCCAGCCTCGATGAGCAAAGAAGGTCGAATTCCTGAGCTTTTAAAGGCCTCAAGCAGCACTTTCCGTGTGGTAGAACCTTTGGCCCGGATGATAAAAGGGAATCTCTGGATTTCCCGGATAGAAATCCTCTCCTTACGGGCAAGCTCATGGAAAGGAGAGACAACCAGAACCAACTCTTCTTTTAAAAAAGGAATCGATACAAATCTCGATGAGGTTTTAGTCACGGCAATCAAAGCCAGATCGTTGCGATAGGTCATTAAACTCCTTTCAATCTCCTCAGAATTCCCGACATCCAGTGAAATCTTGATGAATGGATAAGCATTCTGAAAAGCTGAAAGAAGTTCAGGCATCAGACATTTTGAGTAGGATTCGCTTGTCCCAATCTTTAAAGATCCCTGTCGTTCTTTTTGGAGTTTTTCAAGACGATCTTCAGCCCCTCGAAGGAGGTTTGCAATCTTCCGGGCCTCTCGAAAGAGAGTTCTCCCTCCCTCTGTAAGTTTAAACTCCCCTCTTCCCCTACGGATGAGAACAAAGCCTAATCGATCCTCAAGACCCTTGATATGTTTCGTGACCGCAGGCTGTGAGATAAAAAGTTCTTCTGCCGCCTTTGAAAAACTCTTCTGCTTAACAACCTCGTGGAAGACGAGCAAGGAATGGAGAGAATCTTCAAGAAATCTCCTCTCTTTCATTGATATAACCTATAGTTATTTAAACATAAAAACAAATGATTTGACAAGAGGTCACTTAAAAAAGATAATAAGACCAAATATATTATACAAGGAGGAGATGCCATGGATTTAAGGGATTTTATCAGAACATGTGAAGAAAAGGGGGAGTTAAAGAGGATTAAAGTGGAGGTGGATTGGAATCTCGAGCTCTCTCATATTGCTAAGATCAATGAGGAAGACAAAGGACCTGCCTTACTCTTTGAAAAGGTAAAGGACTATGCCATACCGGTTTTGACGAGCGCCTTTACCTCCCCAAAACGTTTGGCCCTCGCCCTTGGAATGCCAGAACATTTTTCGATGTGTGATATGGCAAGACGATGGATGGAACTGACCACGAAGAAACTGATTCCACCGAGAGAAGTGAAGAGCGGTCCAATTTTGGAAAACGTTATCGAAGGAAATCAGGTCAACCTGTTTCACTTTCCCGCACCTAAGTTCTATCCCATGGATGGGGGTCGTTTCATCGGCACGGCTGTTTTTTTAATCACGAAAGATCCCGAAAGCGATTGGGTCAATTTAGGAACCTATCGGATGCAGATTTTGGATGAAAAGACCACAGGGGTCCAAATCATCAAAGGAAAACATGCAGACTTTATGTTAAAGAAGTATCAAAAGATGAAGAAGACCATGCCTGCTGCTGCGGTTATCGGTGGGGATCCTCTGCTCTTTCTCGCTGGAAGTACGTTGGTCTCCGCTGGAGTAAGCGAATACGATATCGTAGGTTCCCTGCGAGGAAATCCCTGTGAAGTGATCAAAAGCGATCTCACGGGATTGCCTCTTCCCGCTACGGCTGAACTCATTCTGGAAGGGGAGGTTGAAACGGACCCATCAAAGTTTCGAGAAGAAGGACCCTTTGGAGAATACACGGGCTACTATTCCGGAAAAACGGGTGAGGAATGGCCAAAACCTGTCCTCTATGTAAAACGAATCCTCCATCGGAATAATCCCATCTTTTGGGCTACCTCTGTCGGTAAACCCGTCACCGATACCCATATGATCCAATCCCTCAATCGAACGGCTACCCTATGGACGGACCTCGAAAATATGAAGGTCCCCGGGATCCAATCCGTCTATATTCCGCCTGAAACAGGAGGAAGATTCTGGGGTATTGTGTCCGTCAAACAGATGTACCCCGGACATTCCATGCATGTGGGTACAGCCGTGATCTCCACGACCACAGGCCATTACGGAATGAAAGGGGTGATTGTGGTGGACGACGATATAAGGGCAGACGATATTCAGAGGGTCCTTTGGGCCTTAGCCGTTCGATATGATCCTTATCGAAGTACCGAAATTATTAAAAGAGGACGCTCCACCCCTCTTGACCCCGCACTCCCCATTGAGTCCAGAGATATTGTCTCCCGAATAATCATGGATGCGTGTATTCCATTCGAGTGGGAAAGGAAACCTACGGAAATCAAATTAGATGAAGAGATGCTAAAAAAAGTCCGAAGCCGCTGGAAGGAATATGGGTTCTAATTAGCCCTACAGGAGGGAGAACTATGGCCATTGCCATCATCGGAATGTTGGATGAAAGAGAAGAGGCCCTTAAAATCATAAAGAATCAAATCGAACGAAGAGGGCATAAGGCCATTCTCATCGATATTAGTATAGGAACAGGAGCCATCTCTCCCTCCTTATCCCCTGAAGTCACAGGAGAAGAGATTGCAAGGCTGGCTGGAACTACCATTGAAGAGATTAAAAGGGCGCCCACTCAAGAAAGGGAGAAAGTTACCTCCTTAATGGCGGAGGGACTCACTCAAAAAGTTCTGGATCTTTATAAGAAGGGAGAACTTCAAGGCCTCATTGCCATTGCTGGAATGACCGGCACTTTTCTCAGTCTAAGAGCAATGAAATCCCTTCCTTTTGGCCTACCTAAACTACTGATTTCAAGTGTCACAGCCATGCCCGCCTATGCCAACAGGCTTTCAGAATTCTTTAGCCTCAGAGATATCACCGTGATGCACAGTGTGGTCGATACCGTGGGTCTTAACCCTTTGGTACGAACCCTTGCCCTCAATGGGGCAAATGCCATCTGTGGAATGGTCGAAGGGTTTGAACCCTTAAAAAAGGAAGAGAAACCTTCCATTGCCATCACCGAATTTGGATTTTGCGACAAGGGGGCCCATTATATAAGAGACCTTCTCTCCAAAGACTACGATCTGGTCTCCTTTCATGCAACGGGATTGGGAGACCGAGCCGCTGTGGATCTGGTGAGTCAGGGGTTCTTTGAGGCCTTCATCGATTTAGTCCCGGCCAGCTTCAGCGAGTACCTACTGGGAGGAAATCGAGCCTCAGGCCCTAACCGTTTAGATGCGGCATTAGACCTTCCCATTCCTTACATCCTCTCTCCCTGTGGGTTTGATATGATCAGTTGTGGACCCATCGAGAGAAAAGAGAAAGGAGACCCGCTCTGGGTTTCTCGAAGGCTGGCGGAGCGAAAACTTCTCATCCAGGATGCCATGAGAGTTCAGGCAAGAACAAATGCCGAGGAGATGGAAACGATTGCCAAAGCCGTGGCTGAAAAGCTAAACCGATACAAGAATAAAAAATGGGTTAAATTTATCATCCCCCGAAAAGGATTCTCTTCTCTGAGTGTGGAAGGTGCCGTCCTCTATGATCCTGAGGTGGATCAGGTCTTTATTGACACCTTGAGAAGGAATTTAGATCCCGAGATAGAGGTGATCGAGGTGGACTCGGAGATCAACCAATTGGAGTTCGCTCAAGTGGTCGTTGAGACCCTGAAAAAAACCTTGAAATCCTCTCCTGCTTAAGGGATGGATTCCATGGGAGGGAAAGTGAAAAATAAGTGTCTGATCGTCGGTATCTCGGGAGCCACGGGCTCCATTTATGGCATTCGTCTTCTGGAGGTTCTAAAAAAGAAAGACATCGAAACCCATCTTGTCCTTTCTTCCATGGCCAAGCAGATCATCCTTGAGGAAACCCTTTATACGGTTGAGAAGGTCAAAGCTCTGGCTTCCCATGTTTACGAGAACGACGATCTCCATGCACCCATTTCCAGTGGTTCCTTCTTAACCCACGGGATGATCATCCTTCCCTGCTCCATTAAGACCCTTTCCGGGATTGCCCATTCCTACAATGAAAATCTGATGCTCCGTGCTGCAGATGTGACCTTAAAAGAACGAAGGAAACTGATCCTTGGTGTTCGGGAAACCCCTCTTCATCAGGGCCATCTGGAATTGATGCTTCAGGTAAGCCGATTGGGAGCCATTCTCCTTCCACCCGTCCCTGCCTTCTATTTCCAACCTAAAAGCATTGATGATCTCATTCATCATACGATAGGAAAGGCCCTTGATCTATTGGAAATTGACCACTCCCTATATCCACGCTGGAGAGGTCGGAAGAAATAACTTCTTGCCCCTTTCTCGTCTTCGTCCTATACTATAGTCCATGGCCCTTCTCAAGCGATTGAAGCCCTGCTCTTTGTCTCTCCTGGTCGCCCTGTACTTCATTGTTCATCCTCCTCTTCCCTATCCTTCTCAAGAGAAACCCCATCCAAAGATTGACCTTAAAGGATACGATGGTTCTTCTCTCTCTATAGAAAGTCAACTTCCTTATAGTCCTAAGAAGACCTGTGGAGCGTGCCACGACTATGATCGGATCACCAAGGGTTATCACTTTCAGCAAGGAAGAACGAATGGGAGGGGGAACATTTCTGTCAGCGATTCCTACGACCCAAAATATTCCTGGAACCTCTCGTCAGGGATGTATGGAAAAGTGCAAATGGCTTCTACCGATCCAAGCCAATTAGCCAAAAAGAACAATCTCCATCCCTCCGAAATAGACAAATCCTCTTTTTACTTTGCCCAGAACTGTGGGGCCTGCCATCCTGGAGGGGGGTGGAGTGAATACGATCGGAGAGGGTATCTCTATTATGATGAAGAAAATAAAAAGTTGGGTTACGAAATGGGAGGAGACAATCCCCGACTCGATGGAGACTATACCTCCCTTTCTGCCGGGAATGAAAAATACGGGGCCCCCTGGGATCGAAGTGGCGTAAGTGAGGCCGACTGCTTGATCTGCCATCTCAAAGGATATCAGTGGAAACAACGAGGCATTGCTCTTAAAGGAGGGCTTTTAAAATATGCTCCTTCTGTGGGAGCGGGCTGGGGAGTGATCAAATCACTCGATGGGGATTCCCATTTTGAGAAATCCATTTCCGTGGAAATCGACTATACAAAAAAAGAGGTGGCGGATTTTGAGAATCTCCATCTCCAAATCACAAGACGCGTGTCAGATGAAAACTGCTGGGCATGCCATGGCCCTTACGGAGAGAAAAAGAGGGGTTATGATTGGACCCTCCAGCTGGATGTCCACAAAGCAAAAGGGATGGATTGCCTCTCCTGTCATCCCGGAGATCAAGAACATAACTTGGCCAAAGGGGACTCTCTTCCCCAGACTGTCCGTGAGGACCTGGATCACACCATGAACTCCTGTGAGGATTGTCACTATAAGAAAAAAGACAGAAAAGCTCCGAGGCCTAAACACCCCTTCTCCCCAAGGCATATGAAGAGAATCGCCTGTCAAACCTGCCATATCCCCTTTCGAACCCTTTCCGTTGAACTGGTGTATGACCATACGACTGGAGAGACACACATTTATGAAACCTCAAAATTTTTATCCCGTAATCCCCTGGATCCTAAACCTGCTGCTCCCGATGAAAAACAGCAAGTCTGGTATCCCGCTCTTAAGGATTACAAAGGCAAAATCATCCCTGTGAAGCCAGCTCTCCCTGTTTACTGGGGAGATCTGGATGAACACACCCATCTCGTTAAGCCCATCCCTCTCTGGAAGATCAGGGATCTAAAAAAGCCTCCTCTTAAAGACGACAATGGAGACGGAATCCCCGAGGTCAACTCTCTTGAGGAGATCAAATCCTTTTTAATAGCATTGAAAAGTAAAGATCGTTTTGGTTCCCCTATTGCCAATCTTCCAGTCCTCCTCAAAGGAGGATTCCTCTACCGATTAGGCAAAAAGGGTGGGGTCGAAAAAATGCCCCATGACCAGGCTCAACCTGTTGATTTTTCACTCCATCACAACATCCGGCCTGGATTTTTAGCCCTGGGATCAATGGGATGTAGGGATTGCCATACCCGGAATTCTCCCTTCTTCCTAAGAAAGATCTTGGTCGATCCTTACGATGAAAAGGGAAAACCCGTCTATGTTGAGGCCTGGGAGCAGATGGGGATGGGTCAGGAAAAATTAAATCGACTCCTTTTAGACCAATAGCCCTTTGGCCTATTTTTTTTCAATCTTCTCCTTAAATATTTCAGAATGATGGTTAAGAATATTTCCGGATCGACTCCTCCAGAATCGATAGTTATGCCCTGCTTTTCCATTGAAGGGTTGAACGGGAATCTCGTGGGTTCCTTCTCTTGTCACTTTCTCAAAATTTCTATTCCCCTGGATAATCTCGACGATCCCTTCTCTCTCTCCATAATCAAAATAGATCCAAGGGGGTAGTTTTGAAATCCCTTTTTCTTGAACGAGGCGGATCGGGTTATGGGAACGAATAAAGGAACCATCCAGGGTGGAGGCCGAGGGCAGTCTTTTAGGTTGAAGTCTTCCAAATATCTCTAAAAATTCAGGAAGAACCATCTTGAGCATCCATTTGTTTGAAAAGAGTTCAAGATCGAGAAGACCGCTTTGACTACTGATGGAATGAAAGAGATGAGGATATTTCAATCCAAGTCTCATCGCCCCAAATCCTCCCATAGAGAATCCTCCAAGCCCTCGAATAGGGAGGATTCTGTTCCGATAGAGAGAGTCTCTTTCAATAAAATGGACCAATTCAAGAAAATAGGATTCATATTTCCCCAGAGCCCCTGGCTTCATATAAAGGAAAGGAATCAGAGAAAAATTCAGAGACTCGCCACGGGAAAAATCGTCACAAGAGTTTCGACTCTGAGTGGGCGGGAAAAGGGTCTTCCCTTCATTTTCATCTATATAGAATCCATTGTCTCCATCAGGAAGAATCATAATCATCTTCTGGGCCGGTGAAAAAAGAGTCCTTTCTGATTTCCCCAGAAGGAGGTTGTGGACCACAATGGATTGGACAATCTCAATGGGGAGATCATCTTTAGGGTTCAGGCCTCCAAACCTCGATAGCTCCTCAAAACGGTCTTTAAGATCCCTTTCCAGATCCTGATAGGTACGATTCTTGGGGTTCATCATCGCATAAGCAATCAGAGCAATATCCTCGTGAAGGAGCCAATGAAATTCTTCCTCTTTGGCTTCGCAGAGGACCCTCTTGGCTTTCTCGGGTGAATGGACCTTCCACCAGAAGCCCCTCCGTTCAAAATTATATCCATGAAGGAGGAAAAGAACGGGATATTTATCTTCGGGTTTTCTGTCAAAGCCCTCTGGCAAAATAATAAAGAACCCCTTCTCCTTTTCTAAAACTCTTGAATAGAAGGTCTCATATCGAACCAGATAGGAATATCTCTGATAGGGTTTGGGATGAAGGAAGTAGGAGAGCTCAGGATTCTCTGAACAGCAAAGTGGCTGGGCGGCAAAGGAGATGGAAGGGTGAAGAAAGAGACTGAGAATCCCGATAAAACCGATAGCCTCCCATATCTTTGATCTCATTTTCAAATCAGGAATCGAGACAGCTCTTCTTTGAGCATTGGAATCGAAATAAAATGATGCGTTCTGAACCCGAGCGAAGAAGCAACAGCCACATGGTTTTCCATATCGTCGATGAAGAGAATCTTATCGGGTGAGACCCCTGCCCATTCGATAGCCCTCTCGAAGATCTCCCGAGCCGGTTTCTTAAACCCGACCTCATGGGATAATATCCATCGATCAAATAATTGGACGACCGGGAATTTGGAAAGAACATATTCAAAGTGAAGGGGATTGGTATTAGAGAGAAGACCCAATCTCTTCTTCCCTTTAAAGGATCGAACCATCTCTGAGACGTCCAGATTCTCCCAGAAGATATCGTTCCAGATGGGTTTAAATTCTTCAAAAGGGAGGGAAAGCTTCAGCTCTTTTTTCAGAGAGAGAAAGAATTCCTCCGTGGAGAGTTGACCGATCTCATAAGGGTTCACCGCTCCGTTTTGAAAATCGAAAAGGTATGAAAATATCTTTCGTGGATCGCGAAACTCTTCCTTTTCTGTAAATCGAGAAAGTTTTTCTGCAATCTGGAAATGATTAAAAGGAAGGATGACATTGCCCAGATCAAAAAGGATGACCTCCATAGAATCTCGGGTCATTGAACCCTCCCTTTGCTCATGGATGTTTCGTCATCTTTTTACCTTTTTAAAATATTCCACCATGGCCCGGGTGAGACCTATCATCGTATACTCTTCAGGTTCAATCTGAACCTTCATCCCCCATTGCCTTGCGGTCTTTGAGGTCACCGGGCCTATGGAAGCAATGATCACACCGTGAAGAAGGTCTTTTAAATGGTCTCCTTTTAAAAGTTCGACAAAATGGGTAACTGTCGAAGAGGAAGTAAAGGTGATCACGTCTACTTTTCCATCCTTGAGAAGGGTCTTTAACCTCCTTCTCCCTCCCCTTGGTTTGAGGGTTCTGTAAACCTCAATGACATCGACCTTTGCCCCCATCGCTTCTAATCCCTTTGGAAGGAGATCCCTTGCCTTTTGAGCCCGAGCCAAAAGCATTCTCTTTCCTTCAATGGACTGTCCTTTAAATGCTTCAAGAATGGATTCGGCTATAAACTTCTTGGGGATCAGATGGACCGCAACCTTTCGCTGGGCTAACCGGGAGGCAGTGGCAGGCCCGATGGCACAAATTTTTAGAGAAGAAAGAACCCTCAAGGTCTTTCTCCTCTGCTTCAATCTCTCAAAGAAAAAATCCACCCCATTGGCGCTGGTAAAGATGAGCCAGTCGTATGTTCTTAATCGATCAATGGCAGAATCCACCTTCCTCCAACTCCGGGGCGGAACCATCTCAATCAGTGGAAGCTCAATGACCTCGGCCCCATTTTTTTTCAGCAAGGATGAGAACTCTGAGGATTGTTTTTGGGCTCGGGTGATCAGGATTCTCTTTCCGGAAAGAGGTTTTTCTCTCATGGAACAGTCCTCTGATAGACTTCTCTTAAAATCCCTTCAGCCCCTTTCTCAAGAAGTCTCTGGGCTAACGTTTCCCCGAGACTCTCCGCTTGATCAGGTGGCCCCTTCACCGAATCTCTAATTAACCTCTTTCCGTCAAGGGCGCCCACCATTGCGTCAATTCTTAAAACGGAGTCTTCCATCCTTCCCAGAGCCGCAATCGGAACCTGGCACCCTCCTCCTAATCTTCGAAGGAAGGCCCTTTCAGCCCGGATAGCAATGGAAGACTCCCAATCATTAAGAACCTGAATCTTTGACTCACATCTCTCATCTCCCACTCTCGTTTCAATTCCCAAAGCCCCTTGCCCGATCGCTGGGAGGGAGATCTCAGGGGGAAGGATCTCCGTAATTCGACCTTCAAACCCAAGTCTCTTTACCCCTGCATAGGCCAGAACGATTCCATCGAGATGAAGAAGGCCCAACTTCTTTAATCTTGTGTCTAAATTTCCCCTCAATGGAACGAAACGGAAGTCCTCTCTAAAGGAAAGGAGTTGAATTTGCCTCCTTAAACTGCTGGTTCCAATTCGGGCTCCTGTTGGAAGATCTCTGAGGGGCCTTCCTTCTCTTGAGATGAGGACATCCCTTGGATCCTCCCTTTTGGTAATGGCAGAGAGACGAAGCCCTTCAGGCAAATCCGTGGGGACATCTTTAACGCTGTGAACAGCCAGATCGATCTCTCCTCTGAGGAGCGCCTCCTCAATCTCTTTAACAAAGAGCCCCTTCCCTCCAATCTTTGAAAGAGGAGCATCCTGAATCTTATCCCCCGTGGTTTTGATCCTTACCAGATGGATGACCAGATCGGGATGGTATTGAAGAAGTTGCTCTTTTACCCAATTGGCTTGGAAGAGTGCAAGAGGACTTCCCCGAGTCCCAATCCGGAGTTCTTCTAAAATCCCCATTAGACCCTGACCCCCCTCAGAAAATCCGCACATTCCTCGGGAAGGGTGGTATTGATGTAGATTCCTGTTCCGATCTCAAAACCCGCAGGGGTCGTCAATTTGGGAACAATCACGACATACCAGTGATGATACTTCACATCACAGTCTTCGATAGGGGCAGAACGAATGATGTAATTGTAGTCAGGATTTTGCAGTCCATTGTGAATTCTCTTAAGGGTATCCTGGAGAATCTTTGCAAAGTCCATCAACTCCTCATCCTCCACACTCCCAAACGAAGAACGATGAATCTTTGGATAGATTCGAGTCTCAAAGGGAGAACGGGAGGCAAAGGGACAGAGGGCTATGAAGTATTCCGTCTCCTGAATGACTCGAATCTTCTGTCTCATTTCCTCTTCCATCATTTCACAATAGATGCAGTTCCCGTAGGTATCACAGGCGAGCTGGGATTGATAGAGAGGGTTTCGAACATGGGGAGGGACGATGGGGGTAGCAATGATCTGAGAGTGAGGATGTTCGAGGGAGGTTCCAGCTCTCTCTCCGTAATTTCTGAAGATGGTGATGAGATCAATCTGCCTCACTTTTGAAAGCGACAGGTAACGTTCCCGATAGGCGATGACTGTATTCCTTACTTCCTCCCCATCCATAGTCGCAATGGTTCGATTATGGATGGGGGTTTCAATGATGACCTCAGCAATTCCAAATCCTCCTGCCTTTAGGAATCGTCCTTCCCGTTTCCTTTCCGTAGTCAAATGGCTCTGAAGGGCTGCAAATTTGTTGGGAACGACTCGAAGAGACCAGCTCCCATCTTTTTCGATAGAAAATACAGCGGGGGGAGTCATCGACTCGTTCCCGGGGCAGAAAGGACAATCCTCTCGGTGGGATGGAAGATGTCTCTCTTCTCTCTTGGTCAAAAACTGATCGGGGCGTTTTGCCCTCTCAGTCGCAATGATCACCCATTCCTTGGAGATCATATTCTGTCTAAACTCTGGCATCTTCTTCCTCCTTCCTCTCCGAGCTCTGAGGGAGCTGAAACAGGGTTTGTAGAGCATCGATATAAAAATCGGCCATCGCCTCTTCGTCCTTCTCTTTTAGTTGAGTGATCGGTTCATGGAGGATCTTATTGATGATCGCCGAGGTCATCGCTTCTAATGATTTTCTCTCTTTTTCGGTAAGTTCAGGATGAAGGGAGAGCATCTTCTCCAGTTCTCGCCTCCTGATCTCCTCGAATTTCTTTCTCAAGGCAATGATCGTAGGGGTCACTTCCAGGGAATGATACCATCGAACAAATCGTTCCACTTCCTCCCCTACAATCCCTTCAGCCTTTTCTGCCTCTTTCTCTCTATCCTTCAGATTTTCATAGGCTACCCTCTGGAGATCGTCAATATTAAAAAGGTAGACATTTTCAAGGCCTCCCACTTTAGGCTCAATGTCTCTAGGATCGGCAATATCAATAAAAAAGATAGGCCTCTGCTTCCGTTCCTTCATCACACGGGTAATCTGTTCGGATGTAAGAATAGGCACAGGAGAGTTGGTCGCACTGATGACGATGTCCGCCTTTTTCAATCCCCTGTTTATCTCATCAAATGGAATGGCCTCTCCTTGAAATTCCTGGGCAAGGCTTACTGCCCTCTCATAGGTTCGATTGGTAACCAGGATCTTTCTCACTCCCCCGGAGACGAGGTGCCGGGCTGCCAGCTCAATCATCTCCCCGGCTCCAATAAGAAAGACCACTCTATCCTCCAATGTTCCAAAGATTCTTTGGGCCAACTCCACTGCTACGGAACTGACGGAGACGGCGCTGTTGCTGATCTTGGTCTCTGTTCTGACCCGTTTGGCCACATGGAAGGCTCGATGAAGAAGGCGGTGGAGAACCACTCCTGAGGCATTCGATTCATTTGCCTTCTGATAGGCCTCCTTAATCTGGCCTAAGATCTGGGGCTCTCCTACTACCATGGAATCCAGACTGGAGGCGACGCGAAAGATGTGTCTTACCGCCTCCTTTCCCATAAGAAGATAGAGATTTTTTTCAAATCTTTCCAGGGGGAACTGATGAAATTGGGAGAGAAACTCCTTGAGTTCCTGAACGGCTTCCTCCACTTCCTTACATGTGGCATAGAGCTCCACCCGATTGCAGGTCGAAAGGAGGATGGCCTCCCTGATAGAAGGAATGGCTTTTATCTGTCGAAGGGCCTCCTCGATCTCCGATTCCTGAAAGGCAAGCCTTTCCCGAATCTCAATGGAGGCCGTCTTATGATTTAAACCGATCACAATAATTTCCATAGGCTGGAATTAAAAAATAAATTTTTCTTTTCCTTACCAGTTAGAGTAGGTGTGAAGTCCTGGAAGAAGAAGATTCACCCCTAAAAAGGTAAACAGGACGGTCATGAATCCAAAGATGGCCATCAGGGCCGCCTTCCGCCCTCTCCATCCTACCGTAAGACGTTGATGCAGCAGCGCGGCATAAAGAAACCATGTAATGAGGGACCATGTCTCTTTTGGATCCCAACCCCAGTATCGACCCCAGGCATAGTCTGCCCAAACCGCTCCTGTAATGATCCCCAAGGT
Organism: Deltaproteobacteria bacterium; assembly: GCA_037444165.1. Classification (GTDB taxonomy): domain Bacteria; phylum Desulfobacterota; class BSN033; order BSN033; family UBA1163; genus CALIBK01. The sequence goes on from JBBIMX010000027.1 coordinate 13,074, forward strand.
CAAGAGGGGGAAACCAAATTTGAGAGAATAATAGTTGAGGTCGTCCAGAACCTTTAGAGAAGGAAGCCTCTTTCCAATGGCCCCCATCCTTTTCGATTTGAGTTGATGTTCCTGAATGAGATACATGACCCCGCAACAGAAGGCCAGGGTGAAGAAGGCGTTGCCAAGAAAGGCAAAGACCACATGAAATGGATGCCAGAAACTTCTTAGCACAGGGGCAAGGGGTAAAATCTCTTTAGGAAGGGCCAAGGCAAAAAGCATCAGGATAAGAGCGATGGGTGTGAGAAAGGCCCCAAGCATCTTGATTCGATATCTTATACTGGCCAGAAGTAAGACTCCGATGATCATCCAGGCGAAGAAAGAAAGGGATTCGTGAAGATTCGTCACTGGGGTGTAGCCGGCCTCAAGATATCGAGCAAGAAAAGCCAGAGTATGGGTGATAAACCCAAAAAAGACAATTCCAGAGGCCCACCTCAGAAACCCCTCTTTGAGAAAAAGGAGATAAACCGAATGGGCCATTGTCCCGAGAAAATAGAGAACGATCGCCAGTTTAAAAAAGTAGAAATTCATCGTTTATTATTTTACCATTTTTTTGTTAATTGGTGAAATTGGAAATTCATCACCAGATAAAAGAGTGTATGGATCCAGGGTCTTCGAAGAATCCGCTTATAAATGGAAGGGTAAGAAAAGATCTCTTTCCAGGTCCATCTCATCCCTTTCTCCAGTTCCTCCACAGACAGCAAGAGAGGCCGATAGACGGCATGAAGGGAGTCGTATTTCTCCCACTCCTCGCAGAGAATCCTCCCTTCCCTTTTTAACCGATTAAAGGCTTCTGTTCCAGGGTAAGGGGCCATGATAAAGGCAAGGGCCCAATCGATTTGATACTCGATACAGAAATCCAGAATCCTTTGAAATACCCCTGGATCATCATCATCTAAACCCACAATAAAAGTCCCCATGATCCCGATTCCCTGATCGTGGATTCTCTGCACCGCCTCTCCGTAGCGAGAGGGCTGGTTAAAGCCCTTCCCCATCGTCTTGAGGTTCTTTACAGAAAATGACTCGAATCCAATATTGATGGCGATGCAGCCGCTTTTTGAAAACCCCTGAAGGAGGTCTCGGTCAAAGGCCACCGAAACAGGGGCATGTCCCCACCAGAGAAGGTCATATTCCCTGAGAAGCCTTACCAGATCCAGAGCAAAACGCCTCTCTCCAGCAATATTGGAATCGATGATATAGAGGAGTCTTTTTTTGAGAAAGTAAGGGAGGTCCTTACTGAAAAATGAAAGGATCTTTTTCGGGATACCGCTCATGACCGGTCCTTTGATGAAGAGGGTCTGGAGTTCTCGTTCGATTTCAGCAATGGGGCGATGTCGGTAGTGAAATCCGAAAAATTTAGAAACCCCACAGAAGTCACATCGGTGAGGACAACCTCGGGTGGTCTCGATTAACTTCAATGGAAAATAGAATTTCTCGTGAATGAGATCCCTTCTGGGCAGGGGTAAGGAGGAAGGGTCTACAAATCCCTCTGCTTGGTAGATTTGTTTCATTTGGCCTTTCCTAAAATCTTCAATAAGCCTTGGCCACACCTCTTCGGCCTCTCCAATCACGACCGCATCCACATAGTGAAGGGCCTCTTCTGGAAGCATACTGGCATGGGCACCCCCCATGACCACTGGAATTCCCCTCTTTTTAAACTCCATGGCTATCTGATAGGCCCTCGGAGCAGCAGGAGTTTGAGCAGTGAGACCCACCAAATCAACTTTTTCATTAAAATTGATTTCCTCAAAAGCTTCGTCAACGATTTTTACCTCCACCTCCGGAGGAGTGACCGAAGCCACATAGGGAAGATTCAGAAAACTGAGTCTAAAAAGGAAAGCCTCTTCCCTTCGTCTTTTTCGCTCCGGAGAGATCAGAAGAAGTTTCATGAAAACTATATCTAACCCATTTCGCCTTCCTTAGACAACCTCAAAATAAAAGGGGTTTCAAATAACCCTCTTGAGTTTATTCCTCAGCGATGGATGGGAAAAGACCTATTCCTTATAAAAATGTCTTGATTCTTTGACCGTTTTAGGTAAAAAATCAAATCGATCCATTGATTAAACATTCCATGGATAGGAGAAAATCGATGTTTGATATCCTTTTGACCGAAGAAGAAAAAAAATTAAAGCAAGAGGTGAGAAGATTTGTCAAGGAAAAGGTCTCCAGTGCCCTGATTCGTGCCATGGACCAAGATCAGGTGAGGTATCCAAAAGAATTGATGAAAAGTCTGGCAGAGGAGAACCTTCTTGGTCTCCGCTTCTTGAGACAATGGGGTGGAAGGGAAATGAAATGGACAGGAGAAGTGGCGGCGATTGAAGAGATCGGAGTACTGGGTTCTGGAATAACCTGTCTTTACTCTCTGGTGAGTATCGTCGGCGAAGCCCTCCACCGCTTTGGAACCCCTGAACAGAAAGAAAAATATCTAAAACCTACTTTGGAAGGGAAGCTCTGTTGTGCCGAAGCCTTGACCGAGCCACGGGGAGGCTCGGACTTTTTTGGTGCCACGACCCTTGCCCAAAAAGACGGAGACCATTACATTCTCAATGGTCAGAAACGTTTTGTGGTGGGTGCAGAGGGAGCCGATTACTTTTTGGTCTATGCCAAGACAGCACCCGAAGCCGAACCTCATCACTCCCTCTCCTGTTTTATTGTTGAAAGGGAGAGGGGCGTGGAGGTAAAACATGTCTACGGACTTTTAGGATCCCGAGGAGGGGGAACAGGTCGCCTTTATTTTCGCGACGTCAAGGTACCGAAAGAGAATCTCGTAGGTCCTGAAAATGGAGGAGCACTCGTGTTTAATCGAATGATGATTCCAGAACGGTTGACCACCGCAGCAGGGGCCCTCGGGATGGCCAGATGTTGCCTGGAGATCGCGGTTCGGTACAGCGATCGAAGAAAGGCCTTCGGAGAACGGATTCGTCGATTCCAGGCTGTCAGTTTCAAGGTGGCCGACTCGATTGCAAAACTGGATGCGGCCAGAAGTCTGGTTTATGTCACTGCAAGGCATGTGGATCAAGGTCTTGATTCAAGAAGACTCGTTTCAGAGGCCAAGAAGGTGTCCACGGAGATGCTCTGGGAGGTGGTCAACCATTCGATGCAGATCCTGGGAGGAATCGGATATACCAATGTCTACCCCATCGAACGCTTTTTTAGGGATGCAAGGCTTCAGATGATCTGGACAGGAACGAATGAGATTATGGACCTCCTCATCCAACACGAATTCTATCATGAAGTCTTGTCCAGAGCGGACGATTCAAGAGAGGTCGAGAAGGACGCAGGAGACCTCGAAGGAGAAGAAGAAAAGGTGTATGAATAATCGGGTCTGTATTACAGGGGTTGGGGTCGTTTCTTCAATCGGGATCGGAAAGGAGGAGTTCCTCTCCTCCTTAAAGGCAGGAAAATCTGGGATCGAAGAGATCAAAGAATTCGATACCCGCTTCTCCCACTCTAAAAAAGGAGGGAGGGTTCGAAATTTTAACCCCAGAGACTTCATTGCCCCAAGTAAGATCAGACGGCTCGATCGAGCCAGTCAATTTGCCATTGCCGCTTCCAAACTGGCCTTAGCCGATGCTCGTTTTTCTGTCACCAGTGAAAATGCTTCAAGGGTTGGAGTCGTCCTGGGTTCAGGTTTTTGTGGTCTCTCCAGTTCAGAAGAGTTTCATCGAGCCCAGGTCCTGAAGGGATTCCTTGACCTCAATCCAATGCTCTTTCCCAACACGGTGCCCAATGCCCCTTCGAGTTATGTATCCATTGAACTGGGGATTCAAGGGGTAAACTCCACCCTGGTTCAATCCTTCTGCACCGCGGAGGCAGCCATCCTTTTTGCCTGCGATCAAATTCAGGCTCAAAAGGCTGATCTCATCCTTGCAGGGGGAGTGGATGAACTCAGTGAATTTCTATTTCGGGGATTCTCCGACCTCCATCTTCTTGCCACGGATGAAGGCTACGGGGAAAGGTCCTCTCCTTATGATCGAATGAGGAACGGAATCGTTCTGGGAGAGGGCGCGGGAATCCTAACGCTGGAATCAGAAGAGCATGCCCACTGGAGAGGGGCAAAAATTTTAGCTACCATTTCAGGTTATAGCCTGGTAGGCTCCTCCCATCAAGGAGAGGTGAAGGACCTATGTCGTTCCATCCAGCTGGCTCTTCCAAAAGGACAGGAGATCCTGATCGATTATATCAGTGGGGCAGGAAATTCATCAAAAGAGGTCGATTCTCTTGAGGCAAAAGCGATCGATTATCTCTTTCCAAATAAATCCCATCCCATCCCTGTGAGCTCGGTGAAAGGGATGCTGGGGGAGGCGATTGCGATGGGTGGAATTCGAATGGTAGCAAACTTACTTGCGATGGAGTACAGTTTCATTCCACCGACGATCAATTACCAGTTTCCAGACCCGGAATGTGATCTTCACTATATCACCCATCAAAGCAAAGACTACGAGATCCACACTCTCCTCCATCTTGGAATCTCTCCTAAAGAGTGTTACTCTACTTTTTTAATAAGTCGAGAATGGAACCCATAACCGGTACCGGAAACCTCATCCTCATCTTTACATTGATCCATTTTACCCTTGGCCGATCCTTCTCGGTCCTTTTTGCTATCCTCAATCAGATGTCTGTCTTCATCTACTTCCCCTTGGCCCTTCTCTATGATTATATCCAGATCCCAATCTATGGGATTCTGCTCGAAAAATCCAGCAAAAGCTTCTTCATCGTTCGCTGGCTCAGCCAAAAAGCAGATAAGGTGATTTCCAACTTGAATCGAAGACCTCTGATGAAAAAAATCCTTTCCCTTGGAGATATCGGCCTCGTCCTTCTCTCCGCCCTTCCCATTCGGGGCTTTGGAATTCTTTCCGGAAGCATAGTAAGTTTTTTCCTCAAAAAGGATCGGATGGAGGGGACTCTCTTTTTGATGATCGGCTCTTTCCTAGGAATTCTAATCATCATGGGAATGGCCAAAGGAATCTTTAAGATTCTATCCTTTTTTATCGGGATCAATATGTCGTGACAAACCCGTGAGGGGGGATGGAAGGGATTGGAAGAAGATTCACGAGTGGAGGGGAATATCCTCAGTGAGTGAAAGAAAGGCCTTTTCAATTCCCTGCGCAAGAAGGGGAATGTCTTCATCGAATAGAGTCCTCATATCCAGAAGGAGCTCCTCTTTGCTGATCCGAGAAATGATGGGCGGATCCTCTTGACGCAACCTCTCTTCCAGGGCATTGACCGAGAAGGAAACGGGTTTGATCGAAAGGACAATCGTGGGTAAAGATTGCAAAGGCAAAGCCCCTCCCCCTACCTGGGAAACATCCTCCCTGAGAAAGATCGCGGCCTTTTCTTCGAGAGACTCAGAGAGGCTTTTTAAAAGTCTTCTTCCTCTTCTTTTCAATCGCTTAAGATCCAGCCCCAACATCCGTAAGGTAGGGATCTCTTCCATCGCCTTTTTTTCATCTCGATAGAGAAGGAGAGTGGACTCCAGAGCCGCCAAGGTCAATTTATCAATTCTTAGAGCCCGGGTGAGAGGATTCACCTTAATCGAATCCAATATCTCTTTCTTCCCTAAAATCACTCCGGCCTGAGGGCCTCCTAAGAGTTTATCCCCGCTAAAACAGACCACATCCACCCCGGTTCGGATGGCCTCCTGCACCGTGGGTTCTTTTTCCAATCCATACTGGCTGAGATCGACAAAACAACCGCTTCCCAAATCTTCCATCACAGGAAGACGATACTCCCTTCCCAATTGAACCAGCTCACCAAGGGTCACCGCAGAGGTAAAACCCATGATCCTGAAATTACTCGTATGGACCTTCAGGAGCAAGGCTGTTTCTGGACCGATGGCCCTCTGATAATCTCGAAGATAGGTTCGGTTTGTGGTTCCTACCTCTTTGAGAATCGCCCCGCTTCTCCTCATTACATCTGGGACCCGAAAGGCACCTCCAATCTCCACCAGCTCTCCTCTCGAAATGATGACCTCTTTTCCTTCGGCTAAGGTGTTAAGACAGAGCAGCACAGCGCCTGCATTGTTATTGACGACCATAGCCGATTCTGCCCCTGAAAGTCGACAGAGGAGTTCCTCCACATGACTGTAGCGATCTCCTCGTCCACCTAAGGAGAGATCATATTCAAGATTGGAATAGGTCTTGGAGATCTCTGCGAGATGTCGAAGGGCCTGTGGATGGAGAGGGGCCCTTCCTAAATTGGTATGAATGACCACCCCCGTAGCATTGATCACCCGACGAAGTTTGGGTCTGACCAGAAGGTCGAGTTCCTTCTGAATATAGGGAAGGAGATGGGCCATTGTAAAAAACTGATCATCAAACCTTGAGAGATCTTCTTCCCGAAGGATCTCCTCTCGAACCCTTCCCAACCCTTTTCGAATGGCGTCTAATAAAACCTTTCGTGGATGGACCTTTAGAAGATCGAGGCTCTCTTTTTGGGAAAGCATCTCTTCCACACTTGGAATCTTTCGAAGAATCTCCTGACGAAGGGATTTCGTCATGGCCTTATCTCTCGATTTTTTCTGCAGAAGAGGGTCTTGAGAATTTTAAAAAGGTTCATTCGAATGAGCTGGGTGGGCCATTCCAATTCCTTCTTTTCACATACGGTAGACATACTGTAGGTCTCGAGGGGAAGAGGTCTCTTGATGATTTCTGAAAGGGCCTCCTCCCTCTCCCGGCGGTCCGGAAAGGCCATAATCCTGTCGATCTCTTTTAAAACCTGAAGCGCCAATCCGATTCTTTTTTCTACCGCCTCTGCTGTCTTTGTGTCGATCAGACCAAACTCTGCCTTGAGCCGATTCAGTCGCCTCCCAGCCTCATAGGTGCTTGCGACAATCGTCTCTCGATCCATCCATTCCGTTTCGTAATTGAGGATATATTTCCAGCTTGGAGAAAGAAGGGCCTGGCGGTGCTCTTCGACCGTGCGATAGAGAAGACGATATCCATATTTCTCGGGATGCTCGAAGACCACACTTCCGGGATCTAAAAAGGGGGCAAGGGGAGAAATGAAGGGGTAGAGTCGACGATAGGGCTGATACCGCTCAAGAAGGGATCGACAATAGTCCACGGTTCCCATGACAGAGTCATAAGTCTGTTTTGGAAGCCCGATCATAAAGAAGAGATCGATTCGTTTGCATCCGAGCTCAATCGTATCGCCAATCATTCTTTCCAAGGACTCATTGTTATAGGGGCGACCGAAGGCCCTTCGAACCTCCTCATCATGGGACTCTGGAGAGATCTCGATGTTGAAATTGAGGATCGACTCCGCAATCCTTTCCAATTGTCTCCGAGTTGGGGGAACGAAGAATTCAAAGGCAATATGGTTCTTAATCCGTTTCTTCTTCAATGCTTCGAGGAAAGAAAATCCATACTCCTCCCCAGGTTGAAAAATATCCCCGATCACCATGATGGGAGCGTTGAGATGGCTTGAGACGTCAAAGATATCCTGGGCCAAAAGTTTCGGATCCCGATAGGCGGGTTTAAGGCGGTTGGCCATGGTCCGAAAGGTGGTGGAAGAGCCCCCACAGGTTTTGCAATGATAAATACATCCCCGGCAGGTGAAGACCGCGGTCACCGGATAGGTATACCAATCGATAAAGGGTTGATAGCCCACCGGATCAGCATACCGCACCACCTTCTTCATGATATGCTGATAATCAATCGCAATGTCGTTCAGATTCTCCGGAACATAGCTGAGGGGGTTAACCTTTATACCCCTTCCTCCGTCTCGATAGGTCAGATTTGGAATCCTCTGAAAATCTCCACCGTTTTTGAGGGTCCGTAAGAGTTCGAGAAGAGGCTTCTCGGTCGAATCTCCCCTCATGACAAAATCGATAAAGGGATACTCACGAAGGATCTCTTCATGATAATAAGTGGCAGAGAGTCCTCCCAAGATGACAGGGGTATGAGGGTGGTACTTCTTGATTATTTCTGCAAGGGCGAGGGCTCCCTGGACATGAGCCATCCAGTGAAGATCCAGACCAAAGGCTAAGGCTTTATTGTTCCGGATCAACCTTTCCACATCAAATCCATCATCCTTAAGCATCTTCATGGCCACATTAATGATTCTTACCTTCAGGCCATGCCTTTCGAGATATTCGGAGAGAGAGGCAAATCCGATTGGATACATCTCAAAGACAGGAGTGGAGGGAACCACATCGCTGATAGGACCATAGACTCCCGGTCTTTTTCGAAAGTCATAAAAGGCAGGAGGGTGAAGAAGAATAAGGTCGATCATAGCCAATGGAATTTAATTATTTATAGCTTACTCTATCTTTGAAAACAAGCCGTGAGGTCCCTTCTCCCTCATCACCTCTTTTGCCCGACAGTAGCCTTTATCGACCATCTCTCTCATCTGATCCGGACGAAATTCGAGGGAAGAGGCGATGAGTTCTTCCTCGGGTCTTATCGTCGTGAGACGGACTGCTCTCTTTCCTCTAAAAGGATTTTTAACCCCCGAAAAAAGGCTTTTGATCTGAGAAGCATTCAAGCCAAGCCTTTCTCTCCCTCTCTTCTTAATCTCTTCAGTATAGCGGATAGCCTCGGTATAGAGGGTAGCCACTTTTAAATCATTATCCAGAATCTCATCGGTAAGAAGTTCAAGAGTTCTCTTTAAAATTTCCATCGAACTCTTAAATTCCTTCTGGACAGGGGGCCGATGGTTGGCCTCCGGAGAAAGGACAATGGAAACAATATGGGTCGCTCCCTCATCAATCGCCTTGCTCAAAGGGGCAATCTCTTTCACCCCACCATCGATATATTGACTTTCTCCTATTTTTACAGGAGGCATCATCACAGGGACAGAGGCAGAAGCAAGAATCTTCTTGAGAAAGACGGGCTTAGGATCCTGATGGGGATTCCCGTATTCCACCTCTCCGGTCTGCATATTGACCACCGTAATAAATACCTCCGTCTTAGATTGAAGGAGCCTCCGATAGCGTTCCTCCTCCCCGAAGAAACGCTGGATGAGTCTCTCCAATGGGGCCGAATCATTCAGGGCATCGGAGAATAGAAAAGCAAAGAGGTCAGGGCGATCGATGAGGATATCCCCTTGTTCTACATTCTCATAGAAGTGGATGAGATTGGCGATGTCCCGAATAGCCACCAGAGGGGCGATCAGGGAACCGGTGCTCGTTCCGATCACAAGATCGAAACGCATTCCCAATTCCACCATCAAATACTTCAAGGCGCCGAC
>JBBIMX010000027.1:22356-31959 GCA_037444165.1 Deltaproteobacteria bacterium
AATTAGCATCTTTTCTTTCTCGGAGTTGATCGAGAGCCCTTTTCATTCCTGAAATAATCGATGAAATCAGGGGCTGCTGAATTTCTGGGGAATTGAACTGGCCTCTCTCTTTGTCATGCTCCGGTTTTTGGAGTTCAAAAAAGACATCCTTCTCGATGAGAGATCCCAGATCCTTAAGGGATTCGATTCCCTTCATTTCGGTGATAAGCTGATTGAGATGGGTCATTTTTTCAAAGCTCGGGATTCTTTCCTCAAGAAGCCTCTGCCTCGAAAGGTCTCCTCGAAGGTGGCTTCGCAAAGTAGCGGTCACGAGGGCTGTAATCTTTTCGAAAAACCCTCCGAGGGGCTCTGGACCTCTCTCGGGTGTATGCTCACAAGCAAGAAGAACTAAAAAGGAAGCAAGGAGAACCCAGAAGCAAACCTTTCGTTTTTTCAAAATCATGATTCTGATCAATGTTTAGGGATTCCAGGGATGAGGAACAGGGCGCCGATAACCTTTTTGGGAAGCCAGAAGATCCAGATGGAGGGTAGCGATATCCTCAAGCTCGGGATCCATCACTTCCATCACCCTTGTATCTATGGTCTTAAGATACTGATGGCATTTCTCACAGGTATCCATTCGAAAGGACTCCTCTCCTTCCCCGAAAAAATATGGAAGGGTCCCCTGTTCCCTATTCCCACAGAATGGACAGAAGAGTCGATCCACCCTCCACTCAAACCCACAATACGAACACCGAAGATACCGCTTCCCCCCTTCCCCTCTCAATAGGGCCAAAGAAGGAAGAGAGCCACATAGGGGGCAGTATCCTTTAGACCAACTCTTCGCCTCGAGCTCCTTCTTAAGAATCTCCACCCCTTCTTCTATGGAAGGCTTTTTACTCTGATAGATTAAAAAGGTGAAAACCTTCGGATCTAAGCCCACCGCCTCAGCCACTTTCTCCTCTTTGACCTTTCCTGAAAAAATCTCTTTTAGATTTAATCTCTTTCCCTCCACCGCCTCGCGGATCAGGGTCACCTGCCTTGCGAGGTGGGGATTTGCCTCCTGGGCTATCTCACAAAGAGAGCCAAAGAGGTTGATCGAAGCCTCTATGTCAATGGGAAAATCCTTCTTCTCGATTAAAGAAAAACCTTCCTGGCTCAATAGGTCTTTCCACTCTTTTCTCAGGGAGAGGGGTTCGGGATGAAGATGAGATCGGGACTTTTCCTGCTCCTCTTTGACCCTCAGGTAAAAGTTCAATATCTCTTTATACTTCGGTCTCTTCCCGAGAATCTGTTCAACTCGTTCTTTCAACTTTTCCAACGAACCCTCCCTTTATGAAAAAAAACGGGCTTGTTTAAAAACCCATTCATTGAAACAAGCCCGTTTTCTCCCATTTCGTCCCGGAACGCTTATCCAATCAAGGAAAGCTCTTTAAGGGGTTTGAAGATTCGTCTGAGTGCTAACTTGCGAGTCACCCCGAAGGAATTTTCCGCCACGGCAAACTTATGGTATTTTTTGGGATCGTCCACCAGAAGATAGATCGTTCGGACATCATCGGGATTAGCAAGCATGGCATCTTTGACCTTCTTCTTAACCTCTTCTAATCGTTGATTCGCCTTCTTGAGAATCTCCTTTCGATCTCCGAAACTCATCGCACCGGTGGGGCAAGTCTTTACACAGGCAGGAAGCAACCCCTCTTTGATCCGATCAATACACATCGTGCATTTAGCCATCACCCCTGCACTCGAGATCCTCGGGATATCATAAGGACAGGCTTCTCGAATCTCTTTGAAATCTTGGGGTTTGATCTTCACCTTGGGATTGAAAATGACGGCGCCTGTGGCCTCATCGTGAATAATGGCACCCTTCACCTTCGTATCGGCCACCTCTTTACAGGGAGGAGAAATGCAGTGTCGGCACTGATCAGGGAAGAAATACCATTGGGGCTCCCCTCCGGGCTGTTCCACTTCGCTGAATCTCACCAGTTTGAAAGTAGAAGCGGAAAGGTCGGAAGGATTCTGATGGGTTCCTCTTTGAATGGTTTTCGTTCCAGGATTCTTATTCCACTGCTTACAGGCGATCTGACATCCCCTGCAGGCGGTACATTTGGTCGTATCAATGAAAAAGGATTTATCTGCCATTCTCGTCACCTCCTTTAGCTCTTAGCTGATTTTTTGGCTGGTGCTGGAGCCAGCTTTCTCACATTGGCCATAAACGCTTTGGACTCGGGAATCATGGTATTGGGGTCTCCGATGGTGGGGGTCAAAAGGTTTGCACTCTCACCCCCATCCTTTGGATGGAGCCAACCAAAATGCCATGGGAGTCCAATGAGATGAACCGTTTGGCCAGCAATGTTAAAGGGCTTTAGCCGGGAAGTGACGATGGCCACAGCCTCTAATTTCCCTCGAGGGGTTTCCACCACTACCCGATCACCGTTTTTGATTCCTCGCAATTTGGCAAGTTCGATGCTCAATTCACAGAACACTTGAGGTTCAGCTTCGATCAACCAGGGTAACCACCGTGTTAATACTCCGGTTTGCCAGTGTTCAGTCACTCGATAGGTGGTGCAGACGAAGGGATATTTCGGATCGCAAGTAGCAAACGTATCAGGGCCACCCTCGAAGATCTTGACGACTGGATTGATCCGCTGGTTGGATAGAAGGTTTTTCTCAATCGGACATTCAAGAGGCTCATAGTGTTCTGGGAAAGGCCCATCTGCAAGCCCTGGCCCAAAGATGGAGGCCACGCCATCGGGTTTCATGATGAATGGATAGGCTCCGTTTGTTCCCATTGGAGGCACTGCATTGTCAGGGACGTCTCCAATCCATTTTTTGGCAGAAGGATCCCACCTGAGAAGGGGCCTTTTGGGATCTCGAGGATTCCCCTCCAGGTCAACCGAGGCCCGGTTATAAATGATTCTTCGATTCAGTGGCCAGCACCAGGACCACTCAGGATAGAGCCCTAAACCGGTAGGATCGGACTTCCCTCGACGGGCAGCCATATTCCCCGATTCGTTATAGCTTCCAGAATAGAGCCAATTCCCACAGGAGGTCGCCCCATCCTCTTTTAATGCAACGAAATTGGGAACCAATTTCCCTGTGTTTAGGTCGTATCCGTTAATTTCTTTGGCTACTTTGTGAACATCAAAATGACCATTGGTTTCATAATCCCATTTCAAATTGAGGATCGGTTCTGGAAAGGCTCCTTTTTCTTTTTCATAGAGGGCCCGAACCTTCTTGAATAGCTCATACATGATATCTCCATCAGGTCTGGCTTCTCCAGGGGGATGGGCTGCCTTATAGCGCCACTGCATCCAGCGCCCACTATTGGAAATACTTCCTTCTTTCTCCATGAAGGCAGCGCATGGAAGCTGAAAGACCTCGGTCTTCACCTTCTTAGGATCCATTCCCGGCCCTCTCCAGAACTCCGCTGTCTCACTATCAAAGACATTCACATTGACCATCCAGTCAAGTTTAGCCAGGGCTTGTCGAACTTTTCCTGCGTTAGCACTGGAACAGGCCGGATTCATTCCCCAGGCAAAGAAACCGCTAAAGGTTCCTTTATACATCTCATCAAAGAGATTGAGCCATGAAGCATCCTGACCTGGATCAAGTTTGGGCAACCAGGAATATCCAAAATCATTCTCTTTGGTTGCCTTATCTCCAAACATCGATTTCAAAAAACTGACTATATATTTGGGTCGATGTCTCCACCAGTTAACACTTCTTGGATCCTTAGTTTGAGGAGTCGTCTTATTATAATCGGCAAGGGTAGGCCATTGGGCCCTTGGAATAGGTAAATAGCCTGGCAGGATGTGGTATAGAAGGGCTTGATCCGTGGAGCCTTGAACATTGGACTCCCCTCTCAAGGCATTGACTCCACCCCCTGCAATTCCCATATTTCCGAGAAGACTCTGAATGATGGACATGGCCCTTATGTTCTGCACACCAACCGTATGCTGTGTCCATCCCATTGCATAGAGGACCGTCCCTGCCTTGTCAGGCGTTCCAGTAGAGGCATAGACTTTGTAGACCTTTTCCAGGTCAGCCATAGGAGTCCCCGTAATCTCGGATACCTTCTGGAGGGTATATCGTGAGTAATGTTTTTTCAAAAGTTGGAAGACACAGTGGGGATCCTGAAGAGTCATATCCTTTTTGGGTATTCCATTTTCATCCCTTTCGAATGTCCAAGTCGACTTATCATAAGCTCTTTTGGTAGGATCATAGCCCGAGAAAAGACCATCCTCAAAACTAAATTTCGGATTTACGATAAATGGAGCATTCGTATAATTCTTGACATAGAACTCATCATAAAGATGGTTATCAAGGATGTATTTAATCATTCCTCCTAAAAAGGCGATATCCGTACCTGAACGGAGGCGAACAAAGATATCTGCCTTTGCAGAGGTTCTGGTAAATCTTGGATCCACATGGATAAAGATTGCTCCTCTATCTTTGGCTGCCTGGATCCATTTAAATGAGACAGGGTGATTCTCTGCTACATTTCCACCCATGTTCAAGATGACATCCGCATTTCTGAAATCGATATAATGGTTGGTCATTGCGCCGCGTCCAAACGACTCTGCCAGAGCCGCAACCGTAGCGCTGTGTCAGATCCGGGCCTGATTTTCGATGTAGACAATCCCCAATGCTCTGAGGAATTTCTGATAGAGCCAGCACTCTTCGTTATCCATTGCCGCACTGCCCACCGAGGCAATGCCATTGGTTCGATTGACCACCTGGCCCTGGGCATTCTTCTCCATGAAGCTGGCATCTCGGCTCTTTTTGATATTGGCCGCAATCTTATCTAATGCCCATTCCCAGCTTACCTCCTTCCATTGGGTGCTGTAGGGAGCGCGATAACGAACCTTCTGGAGGCGATTGGGATTGTTTGCAATCTGGTAACTCGCTGCACCCTTGGCACAGAGAGCCCCTTCATTGATGGGATGATCAGGGTCCCCTTCGGTATTAATTACCTTCCCTTTGGCATCCGTATGGATGATGAGTCCACATCCAACAGAACAGTAGCAACAGATTGATGTGGTTTCTTTTGCTCCCTTGATTCTAAGTTCTTGGGCATAGGACTCAATCGGTGTAAGATCAAATCCCAATCCACCAAGAAGAGTCCCTGCTGTGGTAACTCCTGAAATCTTTAAAAAATCCCTTCTTGTGATTTTCATAATGGATAGCTCACCTTCCTTTCTTTTATTTAATTTTTTAAATTAGGATTAATCTTCTTTTCACCCCCCCTTTCTATCTGTATTTTAAATTAGGATAGGAATTTAAAAAAATAGTATTTTAACTTTGTGAAACATAACACAAAAAAAATTTTTGTCAAGTAAAAATTGGGAGAGCTCTGAAAAAGTATTTAAAACGAGTTTTATAGTTAGTCAATTAGCTTCTCAATGCCTGCATTCGAAGGGTTTTGGAACCCTACCTCCCCAGTCTTTCTATGGCTTTTTCAGAGCTCTCATTGGATAGATTCTAAAAATATTCTCACCTCAAAGATAAGAATGCTTTGAAGAATATATTTATAACATTTGAATAGCATATTTATTTGAAAATGGAAATTTTTCTTTACATTGCCACGCTCAACTGCCTTTCTACAAAACTTCTTCCACCCTTTTATATGATGGATTTCATCAAGTAAAAATACGGGCTCCCCTTGAATAAATTCGGGCTTCAACTCCAAGAATGAATTCCTTAACAGTTCAAAATCTCCTTTATCGAAACCCGTTAGCCTTTCATCTTAAAATGATTTTTCCCTTCAATGAGAGGTTCCATATTAAATTATTCCATATTTAACCCAATTTATTTTTCTTGACATTTTCTATTAAAAGTGGCAAAAGTTTGGAAAAAAGTAGTAATTAATTTCCATTTTTCTTTGACTATTAATATGGACAAAAATGTAATTCTGAAGACTTTTTGTCATTCAACAACCCATTAATAATTTTTCATTATTTGATTGGATTTTAATCAATTTAGCCCAATTTTTTATAAATTCCTGTGGCTTTTTATTTGCATAGTTTAGGTTAACGAAAGAAAATTTTAAAATTAATAACTCATAACATGACACTTTTAAAGAACTTTGCTTTTATTAATCTATTTTTCTTTGTTTTTTGTATAAATCTTTCTCTGGCTGCTGAGGTTAGGGTTACATGGGACCCAAATAGTGAGCCAGATATTGCAGGATATAAAGTTTATTATGGCACAAGATCAAGAAACTATGAGAATACAATTGATACAGGAAATATTAATTATTATACCATTCAAAATTTGGATTTAAATACCCCTTATTTTTTTGCTGTAACTGCTTATGATACGAATGGTTTGGAAAGCGATTTTTCAGAAGAGATCGGTGTAATAATAAAAGACATTCGCACAGGTTGGAACTTAATCTCTATTCCTTTTTCGATAGGTACTACTCCCCTAACACAGTATATTTTCCCATCCAATTTAAACAAAATTGAAAAAATTTTAACCTATATAGCAAGCGATACAAGCGATCCATGGAAAGTTTATGACCCAAACGCCCCCTCGTATGTGAATGACCTCGTCAATTTGAATGAAACCCTGGGACTCTGGATCAAAGCAAAAGAAGATATGAATTTAATCCTTTATGGGAAATTTATTCCAAATTCAAATTTGCCACTTTCTGTAGGTTGGAATCTCATCCAATATCCGGGTATTCAAAAAAAATCAGTCACCGAAGCCCTATCCTCCATCTCCGGTAAATATGAAAAGATTCTTTACTACCAGGCCACCGATCTTCAGGATCCATGGAAGGTTTTTGATCCAGTTGCTCCCTCCTATGTAAATGACCTCGAGGAACTTGAGCCAGGCGGGGGGTACTGGATTAAGATTAAGGAGAATTGTAACTGGATAATCAATAATTAAATATAAATATGGAGTTCCCGATGACTAGAATAAAAAAATGCTTCTTTTTTCTTATTATTTCGGTCTTTTTCATGATGGGTGCGGAAGATCTCATGGCTGTCCCACTTTTCCCCCATTATGTTTATGGAAAAGTTAAAAAGGACGGAGCTAATGTCCCTTCTGGAACAACTATTTCAGCTCTCATTAATGGAAAAGCTTATGAATCTACATCAATTTTTATCGATGGAAGTGATTCCCGCTATGTAATACAAATCCCTGGTGATGATACAGATACATCAACGAAAGAAGGTGGGGTTAATGGGGATTTGGTTCAATTTATGGTGGGAAGTGAACTTGCCAGCCAGACCCTTACCTTCAAATCTGGTGAAACAACCGAACTTGACCTTAATATAGTTACCCCAGTGCCGCAATACACCCTTACGATTGATATAAATCCTTATAATGGTGGAACAGTTACTAAGAATCCTAATAAGGCCAATTATAATTCTGGGGAAACAGTCACTCTCACTGCGGTAGCCAATTCAGGATACCAATTTTCTTCCTGGAGTGGGGATGCCTCTGGTTCAAATCCCATTATTACCATAACCATGAACCAAAATAAATCCATCGTTGCCAATTTTTCTGCGATAAATACAAACCAATACAATCTCTACGTCTCGGTAAATCCCTCAAATGCGGGTTACGTCTCCATCACCCCCTATAAATCCGCTTATAATTTAGGGGATCAGGTCGCTCTCCAGGCTGTTCCATATAGTGGTTATACCTTTAGCCACTGGAGTGGAGATGCATCCGGTTCAGCTAATCCGATCACCATTAATATTGACGGGAATAAGAATGTAGTGGCTAATTTCAACTCTTCAACGAATGAGACTGTAACCACCCCGCAGATTCTTTCAGGACCATTAAAAGGGATGGTCAATGTTTCCTATACTTTTACCACAGGAGGCTCTACATGTAGCCTCGGCCATCAAGTCCAGTATATGTTTGATTGGGGAGACGGGAAAAATTCAGGCTGGTTGCCTACAGGAAAACTTGATGCCTCCAACTTTTGGACCTCCCCTGGGATATATGCTATAAAGGTTCGCGCAAGGTGTGCCTCGAATCCTTCCATTGTTTCTCAATGGTCGAATCCTCTAAATATAACTATTGAGAATCCCAAAAGCCTTCCTATGATAGGGTATCTTGAAAACCCATTAGATGGAACCACTGTCTTTGGAATTACAACAATCCATGGATGGGCAATCGATGGAAAGGGAATAAAGAAAGTTGAACTTTTCGTGGATGATCAATATATTTGTGACATACCCTACGGTTCTACTCGAAAGGATGTTCAAAAAGCTTATCCCAATTATCCTTTAGGAGAAAATTCTGGATTTGGAACAATCATGAACTACTCCCTTCTTACAGAAGGACTTCACACGATTAAAGTAAGACTTCACAATCTTGATGGGGAGACAAAAGATCTTTCCGCCAATATCCTGGTTGAAAAATTCCACGGAGAATTCGTCTCAGAAATGAATCCAAATGAAAGATGGTTCTACAATGTCAGTGTGATCGTAAATGGGGTGATTAAAAAGTATGATGTTTTAATTCAATGGTCGAACGAAACTCAAAGCTTTGTAATTAAAAGGGTGATCCCAAAATAGTAAAAAGCATAGGGTTAAAATTTTTAAAAATAATTTAAACTAAAAAATACTTTACCTATCTGTTTCACAAATCCTCTTAATTACGTTTATCCATTCCATCTTAAATCTGTTAAGGCTAAATTGCTTTGCAAATTCATAACCCCATTGGCCTACCTCTGGATGATCCAGTGCATATTTCACCATCTCTTTAAGGTCTTCTATCCTCTCACAAATGAGTTGTTTCCCACCCTCAAGAAGTTCTCTCATCCCTCCAAGCCCTGATCCTATTACAGGGGTCTTACAGAGCATGGCCTCATGAGCTGTTCGATTCCAACCCTCCTTAAATTTTGACATGGTAATAACAATCGAGGCTGATTTTAAAAGAAGAAGATAATCTTTATAATTAAGATGAAGGTGTAATACAGGAAGATGGATATCCCTCTGACCACTGGTAACAAGAAAACAGTCAAGCCCCTTTAGAGATTCATAAACCTCTACCACACCCTTGATTCTCTGACAATTTCCAATATAAAGTATGGGCTTTTGCTCGAGCTTAAATCTTTTTTTAAAGGACGAAATCTCTTGTTCCTCAAATTGAAATTGTTCAACAGCGAATCCATTATAAATTACATAGACGGGTAAAAAACCCATATTTTGAAAATGATCCTGCCAGAATTTTGAAACAGTAATAATAGCATCCACTTTCTTAAGATTTCGATAAAAGGTCCCTTCAAGAGCATAGAAAATCGGTTTTTGATAAAAGGGCTGAATCGTTGGATCAATGTGGTGGATAAGGGCAATATTTTTCCCTTTGATTCGATCGTAGGGCATGGTCAAAATGGAATCAAAGTTTCTGACCCATACCTCTTTTTCTCCTTTAATCCGGCAAAGTTTCCATAAAATAGCAGGATAAAGAATTTTAAAATATGGATCATATCCAACATTGATCACTTCAACATCCCATTGGCTTGAAAGAATGGATTGAGCCATTTGAGCGTAAATGGTTTCCCCATAAGGTCGTCTAAGAACTTCAATCCACCCTATCCTAATCATATTCCTGAAACAAAATAGATCTTTTATAAAGCACCTTAGAAAAACTTAA
>JBBIMX010000028.1:0-31874 GCA_037444165.1 Deltaproteobacteria bacterium
CCACTTCTGAGCAAGGGAATACGCCCTACCTATTGAAATTATTTTCTAAAAAATTATATAGTAGTAGCCATGGAAAAAGAAATCCTTAAATATCTCATGCCGACCTCCATTATTGATAGCGATCACAAATTGATTCAAGAGTTTGCCAAAGACGTGATCGGAGAGAACGAGGACCCCGTAGAGAAAGCGGTCAGGCTCTACCTGGCAGTTCGAGACGGGATTCGATACGACCCCTACTCCCCTTTCTATCTCCCGGAACACTATCGGGCAAGCTATGTCCTGAAACAGGGACGAAGTTTCTGTGTTCCTAAGGCCTCTCTTCTCTGTGCCTTAGCCAGGGCCTCAGGGATCCCTGCCCGTCTGGGATTGGCGGATGTTAGAAATCACCTCCTAACCAAACCCCTTCTCGATTTTATGGGGAGTGACCTTTTTGTTTATCATGGTTTTGTAGAACTCTTCCTTGAGGGGAAATGGGTAAAGGCCACACCCGCCTTCAATAAAGAACTCTGTGAAAAACACAGGGTCCCTCCCCTCGAATTCAATGGTCGGGAGGATTCCCTTTTTCAACCTTACAACTTAGAAAAACAAAAATTTATGGAATATGTGGCCTTCCGGGGAACCTTCTGGGATGTCCCGGTAGAAGAGATTGTTTTGGGATGGAAAATAGCTTACGGAGAAGAAAGGGTCAATCATTGGATCCGCCTCTTTGAAGAAAGAGGGTCCCTTCGCCTTTCAGAATTTGAAAATGAGGAGGTTTGGAAAGAGTAAAAAAAGAGTCCTTCGTTCCCTTGAAATCCCTCATCAAATCAGGTAAGTTAAACCCAATCTGAAGGAGTTGAGGAGCACATGGCCCAAAAAAAACTTTCGGAAATCTTAAAGGTGGTAGAATTTATCAATGAGGAAATGAAAGAGGTCTCTAAAAGGTTAAGTCGTGTGACTCCTAAGGAAGTGAGCGAGAGATTAGGGACCCTTGCTCTGATTCGCGAAAAGATCCTCAATCTTCAAGTGGAGTTTCCTCAGGAGATTGAAACCAGACTTTCCGAACTCTACCCCTCCATCGACCGCTCAAAGCAAAAGCCTTCCTGATCCTCCAAACACATTGATCCTCTCCACTTAATAGAAGGCGAGACTGGCAAAAGAAACAACGGATTGGATCTCCGGGGTAAAGGCCTGTCCATATTTTAGAAGCTTTCCCTGTTTGGCTTCGATGATCTTGAGGAGAAGATAGATCGCCGGAAGGCCACAGATCCTTCTTCGATCTCCCTCTCGTTGAATGAACGAATAAAACCCTTCCCCATCTCCCCTTTCCACATATCCCAACATCTCGTGGTCCTCTTCCCTTAAGACTCGGAGGTCATACTCTCCTGTCCCCTCTCGATCCCCGAATTGAAGACCCTGATGGGCCAGATCGGCACTGGCAAGATAGCAGACCTTTCTTCCGAGATGGGTCACCGCTTCTTTTATTGCCTCGATAAAGGTTCGGATCGAAGGAAGATCCATTGGAGAGAGCTGCCTCTGGATGGCCTCATGGAAAGAGCCGCAGAGAATGGGAACTATCTGAATCTCCATCGGTTCAGGATAGAGATATCGGAGAAAGACACATTGAAACTCGATGGAGTGCTCACCCCGATGAATCCCCTCGTCCACGAAGAGATCAAAGGGATATCGAGATTGAATTGCCTCTAAAAGTTCTCGATCCACCTTCAAACGACCGAGCGGGGTTTCAAAGTCTTTTCGGGTAGCAGTGAAGGCCTGTTTCATGGGTTGATGGGAGATTCCGAAAATGACGAAACAGTCAGAGGAGTTTCTTTCCCAGATCTCTCGATGGGCAAAGGCGTAACAGGATCCACCTCGTTGAAAGTCAATATGGGGAGCCACCACTCCTATCAGCCCATTTTGCCCTCTCTCTTTCTTTAAAGGACCGGGGCCTTCCGGCCCTGTAAAGTAATTACTCAATTGGGCTTTCAAACTTGAAGGATCTTTCTCATAGCTTATCCCTGAAAAGGCAGCTTTCCTCACCGGAGCCCTCTTAAATTCTTCCTCTTTTGCCTTGAGGGCCTCCTCAAACCTCGATCCTTCCAGGAGAAAATTTTCATCGAGTTGCTGAATAATCTCCTCGATCTTTTCTCTATAAAGGAGGGAGCCAAAACGTCTCATATACTCGGCCTGGATATCTAAAATGGAATGCTCTCCATCAAACAGGGAGACGATGAAATAAAGGGGGGGAGGAAGAAAAAAGGCTTTCCCGCTGAGGTTCAAGGGATCCTGGAGACAGATCATCAGCTGCCCAGAGATCTGGATAGGAAAGATTTGGATAGGTCTCAACTTCGGGAAATCCACAGGGCGTCCACAATTATCCAGCAGGAGGACTCATCACTGGCTGTTCATGATGAGGGATTTCCGTGCGGGGCTCATCTTGTCTGAGGGCGATCTCAATGGCCTCATCCATCCTCTGAATAAATTTAAAATTCATCTGACTTCGAATATGTTCAGGGATCTCTTCCAGATCCTTTTCATTCTTTTTGGGTAAGATAATGGTCTTGATCCCTGCCCTCATGGCGGCCAGGACCTTCTCCTTAATCCCTCCCACCGGTAAGACCAAACCCCTTAAGGTAATCTCCCCGGTCATAGCCACATCGTTCCGCACGGGTTTGTTGGTTAAAAGGGAGGTCAGGGCTACAAACATTGTAATTCCAGCGGAAGGTCCATCTTTCGGGATGGCCCCAGCAGGAACATGGATATGGATATCGTTCTTCTCGAAGAAATCCTCCTCAATTCCTAACTCTTTGGATTTGCTTCGCACATAAGCGAGGGCGGCCTGAGCTGACTCTTTCATCACATCCCCTAATTGACCGGTAAGGGTCAATCCCTTTTCCCCTCTCATTTTGGTCGCCTCAACAAAAATGATATCTCCTCCGGTAGGAGTCCAGGCCAGGCCAGTGGCCACCCCCGGTTCAGATGTCCGTTCGGCCACTTCGGGAAAGAATTTAACAGGCCCTAAAAATTTATGGATATTTTCAGCCGTGATCACAACCTTCTCCTTGTTATTTCCAGAGGCCACATCTTTAGCCACTCCCCGACAGATCGCCGCAATCTCTCTCTCGAGATTCCGCACCCCCGCCTCTCGAGTATAGGAACTAATGATGAGCTGAATGGCTTCGTCCGTAAATTCGATGTGGTCAGTCGTCAATCCGTGTTCATGAATCTGTTTGGGAATAAGGAATTGCTTGGCAATCATCATCTTCTGATCTTCGCTGTAACCCGGAAGCTCCAAGGTTTCCATTCGATCCCTCAGGGCAGGAGGGATGGTATCCAGAATATTGGCCGTCGTGATAAACATGACCTTTGAAAGATCGAAAGGAAGATCAATATAATGGTCCGAAAATGAGAAGTTTTGCTCCGGATCCAGGACCTCCAGGAGGGCAGAGGAAGGATCCCCTCGGAAATCCATCCCTATCTTGTCCACCTCGTCAAGCATAAAGACAGGATTATTGGAACCCGCCTTCTTGATCCCTTGAATGATCCGGCCAGGAAGGGCTCCAACATAAGTCCTTCGGTGTCCACGGATCTCCGCCTCATCCCTCACTCCCCCTAAAGAGATACGAATAAATTTTCGACCCATGGCGCGGGCAATGGATCGACCGAGGGAAGTCTTCCCAACCCCTGGTGGACCAACGAAACAGAGGATGGGGCCTTTCATATCTGCCTTCAGTTTCCGAACCGCCAGATATTCCAGGATTCGTTTCTTCACCTTCTCTAAGTCATAGTGATCCTCATCGAGAATCTTCTGGGCATTATGGATGTCGAGATTATCCTCGGTGGACTCTGACCATGGAAGTTCGACTAACCAATCCAGATAGGTCCGCGCTACAGTATATTCAGCAGAGGCAGGAGGAATTTTAGCCAGACGTTCCAACTCCTTTTCCGCAGCGGCAACGACTTCCGGAGGCATCTTTGCCTTTTTGATCTTCTCTTTCAATTCCTTGATTTCGGTAGAGTGCTCATCCAACTCCCCGAGCTCTTTTTTAATCGCTTTTAACTGCTCTCTGAGGTAATATTCCCTCTGAGTCCGATCCATATCCTCCTTGACCTGGGACTGAATCTTGTTGCCCAGTTCAAGGATCTGGACCTCTTTGTTCAGCAGAAGATGGACCTTTGTCAGTCTCTCACGAACATCGGTGGTCTCGAGAATTCCCTGTTTTTCATTGGTGGAGATATTAAGGTTTGAGGCAATCAGATCGGCTAAAATGGAAGGGGACTTAACATTGTTCACCATTGTGCCCAGATCCGCGGTAAGATAGGGAGCCAGTTCGACGGCCCTCTGGAAGAGGTGTTTAAGATTCATCATCAGGGCCTCTACCTCCACCCCCTGGGCAACCCCTTCTTCAAGAACCTCGATCCGGGCCTTATAATAAGGATCCCTCTGGATATACTCCTTGACCTTAATCCTGGAGATCCCCTGGACAATGACCCGTTGACTTCCGTCCAGTTCCCGGATCATCCTGAGGATCAAGGCAGCGACCCCCACCGAGTAGAGATCACTCTCTTTGGGATCCTCAATCTCCGACCTCTTTTGAGTGACTACCGCGATGATGCGATTTGAATCCATGGCATCATCGATCAATTTCACAGATTTCTTCCTTCCCACCATAATGGGTAAAATCAAATCAGGGTAAAGAACAGTTCCCCTTAAGGGAAGGACTGGAAGCTCAGAAGGGACTTCAATCTTTTCCTCTTTCCCTTTCCCTTCCTTATCCGCACCCATTTTGGGCACAAAGATCATCTTTTCCTCCTTTGTCAACCGAATTGGATTCCCTAACAAAAATAATCACTCTTCCCTTCCCTGTCAATGGACGAGGCCTCTATGGATAAGGCTTTCCACAAATACTGCAGACGCCTTTTTCATTGATCGTTCCGATACAGGTCCCATCCACGCAAGGAATCCTCTTAGAGAGACTCTTTTCCGTCTCTTCTCTGTTTAGAGGATGACCACATTGACAGCAATAGTGGCTTCTTTCTGGTGTCTCCCCACCGCATACCTCACAGAGAATAAATGGAAGGACGGCCTCACATTGAGGGCATCTCATCTAATCCTCCTCAAGATCAAGGCTCTTGATCAATCGTTCAATCTCCTTTTTGTTTCTCTTCAATTCGTAGAGAAACCTCCTAGTTTCATCATCTGGAAAAAGCCGATTGAGATCATATCCCTTTTCCGGGAAGAGGGAGTTGAGGTCGATCTCTCGCTTCTTCACTCCCGACGAAATCTCCTTTTGGAGCCCCTCTTTTTCTTCCTCCATACTCACTATATAGGATGAAGGGGAATCATTTGTCAACCCAGTAGTAGGAAGAATATCGATTCACCCTTTTCAATGTTTGATGGAATGAGAAAACTGGAGTTGATAGAGTCGAAAATAGAGCCCCTTTTTCTGGATCAACTCTCGATGGGTTCCCATCTCCCGAACTCGACCCCTATGAAGGACAATGATCCGATCCGCATGGTGGATGGTCGTCAGGCGATGAGCCACGACCAGCACCGTTCTATTTTTGAAAAGGACTTTTAACCCTTCTTGAATCCAATGTTCGGTTTCTGGGTCCACATGGGAGGTGGCCTCATCCAGAAGGAGAATTCTGGGGTCCTGATACAAAGCCCTTGCAAAGGCCAGAAGCTGACGTTCCCCCGCAGATAATCTCTCTCCCCCTTCCCCGACGACAGTATCATATCCTCTCGGAAGCCTTCTAATGAACGGATCCGCTCTCACCATGCGAGCTACTTCTTTGACCCGTTCTATATCCCCTCCATTGCCAAGCCGGATGTTTTCGATGATATTTCCTGAAAAAAGAAAGGGATCCTGCATCACAAACCCTATCTGGGAACGAAGGGCTGTTGGATCCCATTGTCGAAGATCGATCCCATCGATGAAAATAGACCCCTCCTGGGGATCATAAAATCTCTCAAGAAGAAGGAGGAGAGAGGTCTTGCCGGCTCCTGTTGGTCCCACAATGGCTACAATCTCACCTTCCTTGATCGAGAAGGAGACGCCATGAAGAACTCTCTCCCCTTCATCGTAGGCAAAAGAAACCCCCTGAAAATCGATCCTTCCCTTTATCTGCACTTCGCGAGAGGAAGGGAAGGTCTTTTCTCTTCCCTCCGTTTCAAGAAGGCCAAAGATCCTTTCCAAAGAGGCGATGGCCGATTGCATCACATTATATTTTTCTGAGAGATCCCGAATGGGTTGAAAAAACATACGAAGATAAGAAAGAAAGGCAACCAGCACCCCCAGACTGATTGCCTCCTGAATGACTTTCCCTCCTCCGTACCAGATCAGGAGACCGATGGCTCCCGAATTCAACACCTCTACCAGAGGAACAAAAAAGGCATAAATGGAGATCTGCCTTAGATTGGCCTGACAGTGATCCTCATTGATCTTTTGAAAACGCCCGGCCTGTTGCCCTTCTCGTCGAAAGAGCTGGACCACCTGAATCCCTGAAAAATTTTCCTGGAGGAAGGCATTCATCTGGGCAATCTTAAAGCGGATTTCCCGAAAGGCGTCCCTGGCTCGATGGCTAAAAATAAACGTCGTAAAAAAGATGAGAGGAAGAACGATAAAGGAGATGAGGGCCAATTCTAAATGGAGATAAAGGAGAAGGAAAATAATTCCTAAAAGGAGGATGAGATCTTTAAAAAGGTAGACCAGGACAGAGGTAAACATCTCATGGACATTCTGAATGTCATTGGTAAGTCGAGTGACCAATCTTCCAACAGGGTTCTTCTCAAAGAAAGCAGTAGGGAGGCTTTGGAGGTGGTTAAAGAGCTCCATTCTCAAATCGTGCATCATTCTCTGTCCGGCGATCTCCATTGTATAGACCTGAAAGAAGTTTAATCCAAAATGAAAGGCCAATATCCCGAGCATGAGAAGGACCAGGTGGAGAACCCCCTGGATATCTTTTCTTCGAAGGAGGATTCGATCCTCCTTCTCCATCTCTCTCACTTGATCAAAAGGGATAAACCAATGCGGCCCAGCTTTTTCAAAAAAAGAAGGGTACTTGGAGATTAATGAGAGGTCTTTCTCATCGGAGGGATGGAAGGCCGTGTATCGCTTCTCCGTGAGGAGACCGGCCTTTTGGAATCGAGACATCTCTCTTCGGTCCATCTTTCCCGCCACTTCTGGAGAAAGAAAAAACCGTCCTTTCTCTTTTGTGGGAATAAGAAAGCAACGATACCTTTCGATTAATTCCTCTTCCTCTGAGGACCCCTTCTGGCTCAAATAAACTTCCCTCGCAGAGACGAGGATATACCGATCAATGGCCTCTCTAGTTAGATAGGGAATGGATAAATCCAGGGCGGTCATCATCAAAACGAAGAGGAGAGAAAGACCGATCCATTTTTTATAGGGAGAGAGAAATCTCCTCAACCCTATCATCAGCCTGAGATCATAGGGTCTTCCTAATTTCCCTTCCTCCATGTAACCATAGTCCGTATACATCGCAGGCACTATTCCATTATTCCATTATTCCATACTTCTATCCTTCCCTTATTCCATCCTTCCCATTTCTTTCTCTCTCCAGTTCTTCTTCCATCTCCTTCTCCCGATAAAGCTTTGCATAAATTCCATCCATCGAAAGAAGACTCAGGTGATCTCCCATCTCTACGAGTTTTCCCTTTTCGAGAACAATGATTCGATCCGCCCTCTTGAGAGGTGCGACCCGATGGGTGATGAGAATGAAGGTCTTTCCTTTAAGAACCCTTTCTAATCCTTCAAGGATCCTTTCTTCTGTCTGGAGGTCAACCGAAGAAAGGGCGTTGTCTAAAATAAAGATCTCAGGTTTTAAAAGAAGGGCCCTCGCAATAGCCACTCTCTGAGCCTGTCCCCCTGAAAGGTTGATCCCTTTCTCTCCGAGTATCGTTTGAAGACCTTCAGGAAAATTCCCTATCTCTTCTTCCAGTTGAGCTATCCTGATCACTTCTTGAATCTCCTCTTCTGTAGCCTCCGATCTTCCCAATGTAATATTGTCTCGAAGGGTGTCTGAAAAGAGAAAGGTTTCCTGGGGGACATATCCAATGGAGCTCCTCAATACGTTCAGGGGAATCTGGTGAATCTCTACGCCATCATAAAAAATAGAACCCATCGGAGATTCAAGGAGACGAGTTAAAAGGCGACAGAGGGTGGTTTTTCCCGATACTGTCCTTCCCACGATCACGACCTTTTCTCCTTTTTGAATCTCTAAGTGATGGATATCAAGAAGGGGAGGTTGGTGATTCTCGATTTTAAAGGTTAACCCCTTTATCTCTATCCTCCCTTGAAGGGAATTCAAAGGAAGGACTCCTGGGGAATCGGTGATCTCTGGTTTTTCCATCAGGATTCGATTCACTCGATCCATCGAGACCTTTCCCCGTTGAATCAGGTTGATGGCCCATCCTAAAGCCATCATGGGCCATGTAAGAAGGCCAAGATAGCTCATGAAGGCGATGAGGTCTCCAGGAGAGATCTTTTGAAGAATAGTGAATTTCCCTCCCACGTAAAGGACGATTCCCATCGATAGATTGGATAAAAAGAGAAGGAGAGGGAAAAAGAGTCCCCAGATTTGTGTGACCTTAAGACTCTTCTTCAAATAGTCTTGGCTTAAATGGGAGAGTCTCCTTTTCTCCCATTCCTCCTGGACATAGGCCCGGATGACTCGAATGGCGGAAATCGATTCTCTGATTCTTTCAGTGAGCTGAGCAAAGGTTTTTTGTAAGGTTTCAAATCGCTCGTGGAGGAAACGGCTAAAAAATAGGGTGATGAACGTGATGAAAGGCATGGGTAAAATAGCATAGAGGGTCAGTTCGGGATGAATGTAGATCATAAAGAAAAGGGTTAACACCCCAAGGATAAGGGTATCGGTCAGAAAGACCATCCCTAATGCCAATGCCATCCGAACCGCTTCAATATCATTGATGGCATGGGCCATTAAATCTCCTACCTTGGAACGGAGAAAATAGGAAGGCGAGAGGGTTTGAAGATGAAGAAAAAGCCTGTCTCGAAGGGCTTTCTCAATCTTTCGAGCCGTTCCTAATAGATAATATCGCCATACATATCGAAATCCTCCAATTCCTAAAGCCAGAATAAAAATTTCAATCCCGTAAAGAAGAAGCCTCTTTTGTGAAACCTCTCTAGCGGTGAGATCATCGATGCTAAATTTTATAATCCTTGGAATAAAGAGCTGAAGGACATCCACGACGAAGAGGGCTAAAAGCCCTATAAAAATTCTCCATCGATTTTGATAAAGATCCTCCCACAAGGTCTTAAAGGCTCTCATTTTCCTTTTTCTTTCTTTCTCTCTTTCAAAGGGGATGGAGCGACTTCAGGAATGTCAATCCAAGGAAGGATAGCGATCTATTCCTGAGGAGAGAAGGGATAAAAATCCTTTTCTGAAAAGAGAACGAAAACCCTTTTCTAATGACCTGATGCAAAACGTGATGATTTATAGGAGTCTAAACATCAACCTGTGTTTAGGGAAATTCGATCAAAAATTTCTTTTTCACCTTTAGGAGGTCTTGATTACTTTCGTGGCTTGCGGTCCTTTGGGGCCCTCCGAAATCTCGAACTCTACCTCCTCTCCGGCGCGAAGAGATTTAAATCCCTCTCCCACAATTCCTGAATAATGAACAAAGACATCTTCTCCATTGGGTTGTTTGATGAATCCATAACCCTTCTTCGCATCAAACCATTTTACCTTTCCCTTAGCCAATCTCGTACCCTCCTTGCTAAAAGAAACTTACAGGCGATTTTGATAACATTAAATTTATCGAATTGTCAATATTTTTTTCTGAGACCTCTGAAAAAGTATTTAAAACGAGTTTTATAGTTAGCAAATTCCCTTCTCAATGCCCGCATTCGAAGGGTTTGGAACCCTACCTCCCCAGTCTTTCTATGACTTTTTCAGAGGTCTCTTTCTTGAATTTTGGGTGGCCATAAAGACTCCGAAGAGAATCATTCCACCCCCCAAAAGGGTCACCCATCGAATCTCTTCACCTAACAGAAAGTAGGCTCCTATGAGCGTAGCGAGAGGTTCAAAATAGAGATAGACCCCCACTG
Organism: Deltaproteobacteria bacterium; assembly: GCA_037444165.1. GTDB lineage: Bacteria > Desulfobacterota > BSN033 > BSN033 > UBA1163 > CALIBK01. The sequence continues at coordinate 10,077 of JBBIMX010000028.1, forward strand.
CAGTGGAATCTCTCTTTTCGAGAGCAGAATACCAGAAAAGATAACCCAGCCCTGAGCAACAAAGACCCAGGAAAAAAATTCCACCCCAAGCAGGAGGGGAAAGATGAAAGACCCTCTCCCACTCTCCTTTTAGAAGTCCTAATGGAAGCAGAACGAGACATCCCGAAAGCATGATCGCCGCTATCGTGGGCATAGGAGAGCAGCGAGATAGAAATCCTTTCCCACCCACGGTAAATGCAGTCCAAGCCAGGGCACTCAACAGAACCAGAAAATCCCCGTAGGTGGAGGTAAATCGAAAAAAGGAAAATGAAAAGACCCCTTTTGTAATGATAAAAAAGACCCCTACAAAACCCAAAAGGACTCCGATCATCTTTCTCATGGTGAAGGGCTCTCCAAGAAAAAAACGAGCTGACAGGGTAATGAGGAGTGGATTGATGGCGATTATCCATCCCGTATGAATCGCTGTCGTATAGAGGAGTCCAAAAGCCTGAAGAAGACCAAGCCCTGACACTCCAAATGAAGAGAGGATAAAAATGGAGATCCAATCTCGAGATGAGAATTCTCTAAAAAAGGACCGATTTTGACTCAACTGGATAGAAAGCAAAAATAGAGAACCAAGGCCATAACGAATAGGAAGAAGGGTAAAGGGATGAATCTCTCTTAAAACAATCTTTGTCCCGATAAAAGAAAAACCCCAGAAGACAACGGCCAGTAAAGCTCTCCAGGACAAACTTACTCTCCAAAACGATTTTGATTCATCCTTATTACCATATCTCTTTTTAAATGGAAAGAATCAGAATTGGAAAAAGGATAAAACGGGGTTGGAAAATGAAGGGAAGCAGAGGGGGTCCCTCTGCTTCAACTTATTGAAATAATTAGCTTTTTCTTGAGGTTTTGGTTAAGAAGGTGGAGATGAGTTGTTCCAATCTTTTACTGCCACAATGAGGGCATTTTGCTTTTTTTGCATCGTGGTCTTTAATGCTGAGGATAAGAGAAAACTCCTTATTACATTTGGAACATCGATACTCATAGGTCGGCATCCATCCTCCCTCCTTTCTCTCCTATTTTCCACCTTATCCCATGCCTCATAAACCAACTATAATATAAAAATCTAAACGTTCTCTGTCAATAGGAAATGGTTTGACTTAGTCATCCCTCACTGAAGGGTGGAAATGAATTTAAGCCCGACAAGGCGTATTTACGAAACCCATAGAACGCGGTAGCCGCACTTCTGTCTAAAGAATTCGACTCATTTCTTTAATTTCCAAACCGAAAGGATACCTGAACCACCCCCGATTCCTAATAGAAGGAAGGCCCATCCCCAGTTAGGAAGGTATCCATAGGTGATTGAAGCATCAGGGGGATTGGTCAGATCGAGAATGAATCCGAAGAGAATAGGAGAGACAGAGGCAGAAGTCCATCCTAAGAAGGACTGAAGGGCCATCGTCTTCCCTAATCCTCCAGGATGAGCCAACTCCGTCACTCCCGTAGAGAGGGAGGAGGAGTCAGCCACCACCAATAATCCATAGAGAATGGAAAGGGTAAGGATAAGACCGATGGGAAAATGGATGGTCCACCCAATAAGACAAGAAATGAAGCTACTGCTTATCATTATCCAAACAATCGTCTTCGCCCTTCCATACCGATCAGAAAGAAAACCACCCAACGTATTTGAGAAAGCCCCTGCGAGAGTGATCGCTCCGGTCATCATCGCCCCGAGGCTTACCGCCTTCTCCAGATTATAATTGGCTTTAAGAAAACAGGCGGTAAGAAAGGCGACCATCCAACCCCTCATTCCAAACATCTCCCACATATGAGCAGCATATCCTAAGATCATACGAAGGGCAGGTCGATTTTTTAATACTTCTCTGAAAGAGATGGGAGAGGCCATCTCTTTCTGGGGTGGGGTGGCTTTTCCCAATTTAAAAAAGGCGAGGCACCCTCCTCCGATGGGACCTAAAGAGGTCATGAAGAAGGCCCATTTCCAACCCAAGATTGAATTAAGAAGTCCCGTCATAAAGAGAGAGAGCGCCACGCCAAGAGTAAAAGCCCCTACATAAACTCCTACTGCCAGTCCTCGTTCTTGAGAAGGAAATTTTTCGGAGACCATTCTAAGACCAGGCATATAGGTTCCTGCAAACCCGATTCCCATGAGAGTTCGTAAAATTAAAGCAGAATAGAAACCTTCGGCAAAGAGGGAGAAGGAAATCCCAGCAATCCCCGACCAGAAGGAACTGAGGAGGTAGATGGATTTTGATGGAAGGTAATCGGTCAGGGAGGTTAAAACGACTACCGCGGAGATATAACCCATCTGGTAGGAGGAGTAAATCCAGCCCGCCTGACTGTTGGTCAGAGTCCACTCCTTCTGAAAGATGGGAAGGAGAGCAGAGTAATTAGAAAAGACAAGCATCGTTCCGACTTCGGCGAGGCTTAACCAGAGAAGCCAACGAAATCGCTCATCAAAAGGCATCTTTCCCCTTCTTTTGACTCAACCTCTCTCTCCTCCGAAGGAGAAGCTCTATCTCTCTGGGACGACCCTCCAAGGGTAATCGGAGGGCTTGATCCACATATCGAAGGGCCTTCTCGATATCTTTACATCGATGTTCATAGTATTTGGCTAATTCTATATAGGGGAAAAAATCCTTTGGATAGGGCCAACTCAGCATCTCTTCCCATAGGGCCCTGGCCTTCTCAATGTGACCCGTTTTTTTAAGGGCCATAGAAAGCCATCTCATCGCTTCCCAGGCGAGTTCGTCCTCACATCGCTTCAGAGCCACTTCGAAACAGGGAATCGATTTTTCCCGCTCCCCATGATCCCAGAAGAGTCTTCCCAAAGAGAGGTGCTCTATTCCCTTTCTCGGCTGAGCGGCATAAGGATTATGGTAGATCAGATGGATCCTCCCTGCCAGGGCGACCATCGTCAGAATATCCATTTGATTATGGTAGAAGACCCGATAGATCTTCCGGGCATCTCCGCTCTTGAGATATTCAAAATAAAGGGAGGGGATCCACTCTGAAGGAATATCCTCCTCTCTTTCGATACCCAAGAGTCTGGACTCAAGGGTAATGAGTCGGCAATTCTCGTAAGCCCCCTTCCAGATCCTCCTCGCTGGGTAGAGAAGGTCTAAGTTGGGAATCTCCCGAATTCTTGAAACGATCCGAGAAAGAATAAATCTTGTCTCTAAGAGAGGCACATCATAAAGCCTCCCATTAAAGGTAACCAGGAACTGGAAGGAGTCCAAGATTTCTCTGAGAAAGGAAAGGGAGGCTCGTTCCTCAGAATAGTCTCTCATAAAGAGTTGCTGGATAACAAATCCATCCTCCTCGAAATAACCCAGCCCTACCATAAAGGCAAAGGTTCCTGTCCCTCCGCACAGGCCGGTCGTTTCTGTATCGAGAAAGAGGGCCTTCTTAAAATCGAGCTCCTTTAGACGTTCATCCCTCAGGAGGAGATGGGCGGGATAGGTTGGAATCGAAAGGATTTCGGAGAGGCTCATCTCTCCGTATCGATAATTTAAAGGAAAATATTCCTTGGCCTGAAAGGTCTCTCCCCAAGGAGTGGAGAGGACCTCTCCCTTTACCAGATTCTCGATCGGGACAACCTCCCTTTGATGGGAAGCCTTTTTTGGCCGAAGGAGTCTCTCTAATCGCTCGCGAAGAGGCCTCTCCTCTTGGTGCTCAGGACCCCACGGGCTCTTCGTGATGGAAGAAAGCTGGCGGAGACGTTCCTTAAGATCCATCCTATTCTATTCAAAATTCGAAGGCCAAGATTCGAAGTAAATTTGAATCTCCAGATGGCTTAACATGATTTCAAAATCTCATGGAACAGGGAAAGAGCGACTTCTTTCGATCTTTCCCCCATCTCTTTTACAGGTCCGACACACGAAGGACATCCACTCTGACATTTACATCTTGAGATCAGCCTGGAGGTCTTCTCCAAAAGCTCGAAGGTGTCGTCAAAGAGTTGCTGACTGAATCCCATTCCTCCCGGGTAATTATCGTAGATAAAGAGGGTGGGTTCAAAGAGTCCAAGGGTCTTCTCGGAAATCTTTTCGGAGCAATGGAGAGAGGAATAGATTCCTTTCGAATCCCTCGAAAGGCGGACGAACCATTTTGCTCCGCGATCCCCTACACAACGATGAATGTCGTGGGGATCGCACATCAGATGAAGCGCGGCCATGGTATGAAAGGCATATCCCAATCCTAAAATTCCATCGATGAGATCAAGGCGGGAGAAAGGGAGTTTATCTAAGAGACTCCATTTAAATGTGAGCCAATAGGAGGTCGTGTGAAATTCAAGGTCTGGAAGCTCGATCTTTCCATATCCTAAATTTTCGAGGGTGTAGAATTTGATCTTTTTGTAACCCACTATTCTGGTGGTCACTCGGACCTCTCCATGCTCGTATTGGATCCCTTTGCCTTCTCTCCTTTCAAATCCTTCTAAGATCGAGACATCCGTATAATCGATAGCATCCGTATAATAATCCCCTTCCGTTTTTTTGACGTAGGCCCTCCGGTTTTTATAATCTAATCTTTCCACGGTATAGAGTTCGGATTCACAGAGATAGACGGCCCCCTCATAGAGAGTCGTATGGGCACTGGTGAAGTCCACCTCTGCAATGACCTCCTCCTTCTTTTTGGTCGTATCGATCACCACAAAATTCTCCTCCGAGACGGATCGGAGACTCACCCTTTCTGCTGGATAGGCCTCCTGAGTAAAGTACCAGTGCTGATCGACATGATGAAGGGCCCCTTTTTCTTCCAGATATCTCAGGAGTTCCTCAAGATTCTCTTTTCCAAAACGTTCTCCCTCCCGAAAAGGAAGTTCAAAAGCGGCACACTGAATGTGGCTGAGGAGGATAAGGAGGTTGTCCGGGTTGACGAGTCCGTGCTCGGGTGAACTCCCGAAAAAATAATCTGGATTCTCCACCATAAATTGGTCTAAGGGCTGGCTTCGGGCAACCAGAACGGCAAGGGATTTCTCGGACCGCCTTCCCACTCTTCCCGCCTGCTGGTAGGTACTGGCAATGCTGCCCGGGTAACCGGCAAGGATGCACACATCGAGGTCTCCAATGTCAATCCCGAGCTCCAGGGCATTGGTGGAGATCACGGCCTTGACCCTCTTCTCTCTCAACCCCTGTTCAATCTCCCTCCGCACCTCTGGGAGATAGCCTCCTCGATACCCCCTTATCTTTCCCTTATCCTCCAATCTCTTCTCAAAACGATCCTTCAAATATTTCGTGAGAATCTCTACATTGAGACGGCTGGTCGCAAAAAGGATACATTGGATTCCCTGTTCAATAAAAGGCGCGATCAGTTTCCTGGCAGCATGGAGAGGGTTTCCCCGAATTCCCAGCTCCTTATTCACGACTGGGGGATTATAGAAGATAAAAATTCTCTCTGAAGAAGGCGCACCATTTCGATCAACGAGATGGACCTCCCTTTCCAGAAGCCTTTCAGCCAACTCTTTGGGATTCGCAATGGTGGCAGAACAACAAATAAATTGAGGGCTGGATCCATAGAATTGACAGATTCTTCGGAGTCTTCTCAGAACGTTTGTCATATGAGAGCCGAACACTCCCCGATAGGTATGAATCTCATCGATGATCACAAACTTAAGATTCTGAAAGAAGTTTAACCATTTGGTATGGTGGGGGAGGATTCCCGTATGAAGCATATCTGGATTGGTGATCACAATATCCCCTTGAGTCCGAATAGCTTGACGAGCTTCTTGGGGAGTATCTCCATCATAGGTAAATGTCCGAATCGGTCTCTGGATCCTTTCGATCAGGCTCTGGAGTTCCACCCTCTGATCCTGAGAAAGGGCCTTGGTCGGGAAAAGATAAAAGGCCTTTGAAGCCGGGTCTCTGAGCTTTTGGTTGAGGACAGGGAGGTTATAGCAGAGGGTCTTCCCCGAGGCAGTGGGGGTGACAATGACCACATCCTTTCCTCCCTCCACCCATTCGATGGCCTCCACTTGATGAGAATAGAGACGTTCAATCCCTTGTCTTCTTAAGGCTCCAATCAGAAGGGGATGAAGAAAATTCGGGAAGGGCTGATACTGCCCCTCCCTCCTTGGAAACACTCGGATCTCTGTGATGCAGGGAGAGATATTCTTTGAATGTTTCCACGACTCGATGATCTCTTCGATGGACATACTCGATTAAGTTCTATATCTCCCCGGAATGGAAGGCTTGAAGAAAGGCTTCAACGACCTTTTGGTCAAATTGAGTTCCCGAGCCCTTCTTCAATTCGGAAATCGCGGTCTCTTTGCTCAAGGCTTTCCGATAGGGTCGATCCGTGGTGATGGCATCATAGGTATCCGCGACCGCTACGATTCGGGCAATCATCGGAATCCCTTCTCCCGTCAGACCCTCCGGATATCCCTTTCCATTCATATGCTCATGATGATATTGGACTCCTGGAATAATCTCTTTCAACTGCTTAATATGCCCGATGATCTCTGCCCCCATCTTGGGATGCCTCCGAATGAGGTCCACCTCTCGGGTGTCTAATTGGGTGGGTTTCCTCAAGATTTGATCATCGATTCCAATCTTTCCAATATCATGGAGGACTGAGGCAATCCTTAATCGTCTTAATTCTTCGGGCTCCAAGGAAAGGTATTTCGCTACGGCCAAACTATATCGGGTCACCCTCTGGGTATGTCCCCCTGTATAAGGGTCCCGTTTTTCAATGACATCCGCTAAGGAGGCGGCCGTTTGAAAAAACATCTCCTCCAGTTCTTGATAGAGTCGTGCATTATCCAAGGCAATGGCCACTTGATTGGCCAGGGAAACAAAGAGGGAAAGGTCCTCTTCGTTAAAATCTTCCCCTCCTTTTTTATTGATCGCCTCCAATACTCCAAGAATTCTATCTTTTACTCGAACTGGCACACAGAGGATATTCCTTGTTTTAAATCCTATTCGCTCATCCATCTCTTTATAAAAACGGGGGTCCCTCTCGGGATGATTCACCCTCAACGGCTCACCCTTTTTGGCCACCCAGCCCGCTATCCCTTTCTCAACATCGAGGATCACCTTTTTGACGCTCTCCCCTTTATCTCCCAGAGCGACCTCAAAAAAGAGATGCTTCCCCTCCTCATCAAGGAGGAGGAGAGAGCCAGCCTCTGCCCTCATCAATTGAGTGGCGGCTTCAATGGCCCTCTTTCGAACTTCTTGATGATCCAATGTCGAATTAAGAATCTGCCCTAAATGGGAGAGTAAGGAAAGTCTTTCAATCCTTTCCTCAGCTTCCTTTAGCCGTTCGAATAAGCGGTTCCTCTCTGTCTCGCTTTGAAAAATTGTCCTTTTCATTCTTTTCTTATAAATGGTGGGGTAACTAATTTTAGAAGGTTTGTCAATAAGAATTTACTTGAAATTCCGTTTCCCATTATTGATAATAATCCTAAAAAGGAGGTTTTCCTATGGTCATGCAAACCAACCGAGAATTACTCCATCGGGCTAAACAGGAGGGCTATGCCATTGGGGCGTTCAACATCAATAACATGGAAATCCTTCAGGCCATTATCTCTGCAGCAGAGGCTGAGAAATCACCGGTCATCATTGCTGTCTCAGAGGGGGCCATTCAGTATGCGGGACTCCGTTACATCGTTTCCATGGTTCGAACAGCCTCTGAAGAAGCCTCTATTCCCCTCTCCCTCCATCTGGATCATGGAAAGGACCTGGAGGTGATTCGGAGCGTGATAGAGGGAGGATTTACTTCCGTGATGATCGATGGATCCCATCTCGATTTTATGGAAAATATCTCCCTCACCAAAAAAGTGGTAGAGATGGCGAAGGGGAAGGGAATCTCCGTGGAAGGAGAATTGGGAAGACTGAAAGGGATTGAGGATAAAGTCACTGTTTCGGAGAGGGAGGCCTTTCTCACCGATCCCGGTGAAGCAGAGGAGTTTGTCGAGAAAACAGGAGTGGATGCCCTTGCGGTCGCCATCGGTACCTCTCACGGGGCTTATAAATTTAAAGGGGAACCCAGACTCGATTTTGCTCGTTTAGAGGCGATTGCGAAGAGGGTGAAGGTCCCTCTTGTCCTTCATGGGGCATCGGGAGTCCCTCCGCATGTTCTTGAAAAGGCGGAGCGTTTCGGAGCCAAGTTACCCGGTGCAAAAGGAATCCCAGACGAAGCCATTCAAAAAGCGATTGCCCTGGGGATCTGTAAAATCAATATTGATACCGATTTAAGATTGAGTTTTATTGGGGCCATTCGAGAAGTGCTGATGACCAAACCCGAGGAATTTGACCCTCGAAAAATCTTGGGGCCTGGAAGAGAGGCGATCAAGCAAACCGTTCAGGCCAAAATGAGGCTCTTCGGAAGTTCTGGAAAAGCAATTTGAAGTCCATTTCAGGACGTCTCTTTCTTATACCAATTTCTTATCTTTTCTTTCCAAACCTCCAATCTTTGATGAAGGTGAGGATAACATTTCTCCATCTTTTTTAAAAGGTCCCTTATCCTCTTGCTCTGGGAAGAGAGAATGGCCAGACCGATCATGATGAAGAGGATCCCCTGAAGGAAAGGAAGAAACAGTCCAAAGATTCCCAGTATCAGAAAGGTCCAGCCTATAATGAGAAAAACCAATTTTTTCAGCCCGTCCATTTGGATCATCCCCAGACTCAGAGGTTCCTTAAGTCCTCTATTTCAAAGACGCCTTCCCTCTTCTTTCTTGTTTGGAGGTGTCAGAGCGGTCCTAAAAGTTCCTGAAACATAGAGAAAAACCTTTGATTTCATACTATAATGAAAAATGAAAATCAAGAAGGCAAGATTTCATCATTCCCCCTTGAATATTTTATATTCTTTTTCGTCTAAAGAGGTAAAAGGCTGGTGAAATCGGAGGAGTTCGAACTCATCTCGAGGTGCCAGCAAGGAGATCAAGAGGCACTGAAAGAGATTTTCAATCTTTATCACCAGAAAGTTTATCGAATCGCCTACGGGGTAGTCAGACAAAGAGAAGATGCCCTTGATATCGTTCAAGAGGTATTTATTAAATTATATCGCTCCATTAAGAATTTTAAAGGGAAATCAAGCTTCTATACTTATCTCTATCGAATGACACTCAACCAGGCTATCGATTACAGCCGAAAGGCAAAGAAATCTCTTTTTTCAAGACCAACCTGGGAAAAAGAACCTGAACCTGTCGATGAAGAGACTCAAAGACCAGACAGCCAGGCCGCCCAGAAACAGTTCGAAGAAAGGGTTCAAAAGGCTATGGAAAAACTCTCTGAGGATCAAAGGGGGGCTCTGATCCTTAGGGAGATTGAAGGCCTTTCGTATCATGAAATTGCAGAGGTGATGGAATGCTCCTTAGGGACCGTGATGTCCCGAATCCATTATGGAAGAAAGAGGCTTAGAGAATTGCTCAAAGATGAATGGAAAGGGTAGAACAATGAGGAAAGACTGCTCTTCTCTCTCAACCCTGCTGGACAAGTACTTTGACGGCGAAACCTCCCAAAGAGAACAGGAGGCGGTGGAAGCCCACTTAAAACAGTGTCCTGCCTGCCAGGAGAGGTTAAAATTCATGAGCGAAATAAAAGGAGCCTTTCGAAGACCTCTCCTGGAGACCCTCGAAAAGGAAACCTTCCCTTGGCTTTGGGAAAAAATTGAAAGAGAGATTCGATTCAAACCCAGAGAGACCTTATGGGAATCGATCAAAGGGTGGTTCAAGATCACCCCTTTCCTGAAGAGAAGGATCTGGATTCCAGCCACGGTCGTAGCGACCCTCCTCATCCTTCTGATCTTCCCTACCCTATTCAAAAAAAATTCTTCCCATCTTCCTCTTCCTGTGGTAGAATATATTGAGAGTAAAACGAATAATGTGATGATCTATGAATTAGACAACGGGAAGATCACAGTGATCTGGCTATTCGAAGAAAGTGAGGCCGAATCGTCCCCATCATGAATAAAAGGATTCTCTTCATCATCTTACTTCCTATCCTCTTTCTGGGCTTCTCTTCCCAGGAAGCCTGGAGCCAGATCCCAACACGCCTCAGGGTGATCGAGGCCTCTAATGTTGGGAGAACCATCGATCCCTCTCTTAAAGAGCTGCACGGTCAATTAAGTTCCCTCTTTAGATATACTTCCTATCGCCTCTTGAGAGATGAGCGACTCCATCTCAGCCTCAATCAAACAACCACCCTTCCGGTCCATTCAGGAAGATCCATTGAGATTACTCCTTTAAAATTTTATGCCAATACGGCTGAGTTAAGGGTGAAAATCAAGCGGGAGAAAACAGAGATCCTTGATACTCAGGTCAGGCTTCCTCCGGGAAGGACGGTCCTTATCGGTGGACCGAAACATGGGGAGGGAGTGGTCATCCTGGCTTTCTCTTCCCTGTTTTAAAGTTCCCTCTTTATACCTTCTGGTATATTTTCCCTTTATTGGAAACAGGAATAAACAAAGTGGGATAGGTCAAGGGAAGAGTCTCATCCTTTCCAATCACCAAATATCCCTTATCTTTTAAACTGAGAGAGAGCTTTTTTAGCGTTTCTATCTGGGATTCTTTCGAGAAATAGGTAAAGGCGAGATTTCGGCAAAGGATCATGTCCATCCCTAAAAATGGATCGTCACGAAGGAGGTCATGTCCTCTCCATTCGATATAGGGTTTCACTCCCGGATCGATCCGGTAATATCCATTCTCTTTTTTAAAATAACTTTCGAGCATCGTTGGGGGGATCTCCTTTAAAGCACTCTTCTTATATCTTCCCTCCTTCGCTCTCTGAATCATCTTTTCATCCACATCCGTGGCCAAAATACGAAACAGGACGTCTGGCCAATCCTCTTCAAACGACTCTTTCCAGAGCAGGGCGAGGCTATAGGGCTCCTCTCCACTTGCACATCCAATAGACCATATTTTTATTTCTCTATCTTTTTTCTGAATAAGAAGGGGCAAGAGAGACTCTTTGATCACCTTAAACACTTCCTCATCCCTGAAGAATCTTGAGATGGTGACCGTCAACGTCTTGATGAGATAACGCTGTTCCTCCGCCTCTTTTTTGATCCGCTGAGCATAGTCCTCGAACTCCATAAGACCGAGCTCAGTCATCCGCCGCTTAATCTTTCTCTTAATCCCTCTTCTTTGAAAAGGACGCCACGCGAGGCCAATGGATGGAGCGATGTCTCTGAGGAATCCATCAAAATCCATGGGCTTTTTCGAAATCCAACAGCATCTTTTTGACCTTCACTCCGTGCCCAAAACCACCAAGGTCTCCGCTGCTCTTAACGATTCGATGGCAGGGAATGATCAAAGGGAGGGGATTATGAGCATTGGCCATTCCGACAGCTCGAAAGGCCATTGGATGGCCTATCGCCTCGGCTACCTCTTTGTAGGATCGAGTCTCACCGTAAGGAACCTTTTTTAAGAAGGACCAAACTTTCCTTTCAAATGGGGTCCCTCTCAAATCCAGTTTACAATTAAAAGAATGCCGTTTCCCTGAAAGATACTCTTTGAGCTGGCAGATGACCTGCTCGTTTTTTGAATCCTCTTTGAGAATCGGGCCACGGAATCTCTTTTTCAAATTCTTTAAGAAATTCCTTCTCGACGTAAGAAAGTCGACCTGGCATACCCCTCGATTCGTCGAGGCCACGAAAATCTCTCCAAGAAGAGAGGACCTGAATGAAGAATAATAAAGGGTCTCTATTTTTTTCAACTTTGCTTTTAACCTTTGATCACTCCCATTGGGACGAGTTTGGCCACTTTTAGGCTGATCCCGGCATGATGGACCACCTCGACGACCTCATTGATGTCTTTATAAGCATCCGGGATCTCCTCAACCAAAGTCTCCCGACTGGCTCCTTTTACAATGATCCCCTTGTTCTCCAATTCCTTTGCGATGGACCTCCCTTTGGCTGCCTTGATGGCTTGATGGCGACTCATCACACGCCCTGCCCCATGGCAAGTGGACCCAAACGTCTCTTTCATGGCCTCCTCTGTCCCAATCAAGACATAGGAACATCTCCCCATGTCTCCCGGAATGAGTACAGGTTGGCCAATCTCTTGATATTCAAAAGGGATTTCCGGGTGATGAGGTGGGAAGGCTCGGGTGGCCCCTTTTCGGTGGACACAGACTCTCTTTTTCTCGCCTTTAACCGTATGGGTTTCAATCTTGGCAATGTTGTGGCAAACATCGTAGATCAATTTTAAATCTAAATCCATGGGGCTTCTTTGAAAAACCTGCTCGAAGGTCTCTCTCACCCAGTGAGTGATCATCTGGCGATTGGCAAAGGCGAAATTGGCTGCGCAGGCCATGGCAGAAAGATAATTCCTGCCCTCTTGCGAGTCGACCGGAGCGCAGCACAGTTGAGGATCGGGCAAATCGATCTGGTATTTTTTGGCTGCATCCATCATGACCCGGATATAATCGTCACAAACCTGATGACCTAACCCTCTTGAACCCGTATGGACAAGGATGGTCACCTGATCCTTCCATAGGCCCAAGGCCTCCGCCATCTTCTCATCGAAGATCTCGGCCACATAACCCACCTCTACGAAGTGATTCCCTGATCCTACTGTCCCTAATTGGGCCCTTCCTCGCTCCATTGCCTTATCAGAGATGAGGTCGGGATCGGCCCCATCAATACAACCTCGCTCCTCAATATGTTCAAGGTCTTCTTCAGTACCGTAACCCCTCTCCAGGGCCCAACGAGCCCCTTTATGAAGAACCTTCCTCTCCTCCTCTCGATTCAATTTTAAGTCTTTTCGATGGGAACCCACCCCGGAAGGAATATTGACAAAAAGGGCATTGACCAAATCTTTTATCTTCTCCTGGATCTCGGTGCGGCTCAGACCTGAGCGCATCAATCTCACCCCTCAGTTGATATCATAACCCACCCCTCCTGGGGATACGATCCCCTCGGAGAGATCGAAGGCGGCTACTCCTCCAATTGGAAACCCATAACCCCAATGGATATCTGGCATGGCTAAAGAGGGACCCACAATTCCTGGTAGCCAGGCGACATTGGCCACCTGAAGCAGGCTCTGGTCTTTCCGGATATCTTCAAGCATCCGTTCGTCTGCATAGATGACTCCTTCTGTCCTCATCTTTCCTTCTCGAGGGATTCTCCACCGATAATCGTCGATTTTCTGGATCTTTACTTTCTCTTCCATTTCAATCCTCACCCCTCTTCTTCAAATCAGCCCTTAGAGGTCCAGAATCACCTGGGCCCTCCAAAGGCCATTTTCTTGCTTCACCTGGATCTGATGATAGGTTACGGCCTTTACCCCTGTTTTTATCGGATGTCTTCCCTCTTCAAAAGGCTCTCCTTCCACCCGGGCCTTTAGCCCATCTTCTCCCACCGATTCAACTTCGAAATGGCTAAATAGAAGATCCTCCACTTCATGGAGATAAAGGAGCTCATTTAACCAATCGACCATCAACCGCTCAAGACTCTCCCTTCCAATCTCAATCTTCCGTTCGATCCTCTTCCTTACCTTCCCCAAGTCGGTGATGACGGTAAAGAAGGCCTCAGCGGCATTCTCAAAAAGACGCTTCAGATCCTCTCCATAGACCACAAGACCCATGTCTGCGGTATGGTCTAAAAAATCGAATCGTTTCATCTCGTTTGTTCTTCAGCTTCCCTCTTTCTTCTTCCCCCTCACAATGTTCACCGCCTTCTCCACCATATCCGGAATCTTTCCGAAAAAGGCCTCCACCATCGCCGGCATCCTTCGGAGATTGAGAATGGAAACCTCTCCTTCCTTCACCAATAAAAAGGCGATGGGTTCAACACAGATTCCGCCTCCTCCTGCTCCTCCGCTTCCTCCTGAAGTTTTGATCTGTTCCGTACCAGCTCCGGCTCCGATGCCTAAGGAGATCTTTGAGACAGGGAAGACAATATAATCCGCTGCCTTAATCCCTTCTCCTACAATGATCTCCGTTTTAGCCACGGCCTTGAATCCCTCCAGCAATGTTTTAATCAGATCTGTTGTATCCATGTTCCATTTCCTCCTTTCTTTTCTTTCTCCTCCTCATTTCAAGGAGTAAAGGGAAGATCCATTTTCTGAAGTGGGCCATCCCCTCTCTAAGAGAAAGGATGACTTCACCCCTAAACCCATTCTCTCCTAAAAAATTTACCGTTGCTCGGATCTTTTTTCCTTTCATCCAAGGTTGAAGGATCACCGAGCAGCCATAAGCCAATCCATTTACCATCGGGTCCGGGAAAGAAACGGAGCCCTCTATTCGTTTGATTTTCCAATCCTTAAGAAAAGAAAGAATCCCTTTCAGATCCTTCCATCGAAGCGGAAATCGGAGATCATAAATTTTCTTTTTTTTCCTCCGAATAGGAAGACGAATCCTAAACACTCTTACCTCTTCTCTTCCTTCCTCCCATCCCATAGAGAAAAAGCCGTTCCAATGGAGGGATAGTCTTTTCCTTTGAGTATCCCAACGGAGGGAAATGGGAATCATTTCCGAATCATCCTCTTAGGGCTCTTAGAATTCTTTCAACACTTCATCTTCGTAGATCTTTTCGAGTCTCTCTTTATGAGAGGACTCTTCCTGTGCAAGAACCAAGAGCAATTTCTTTAATTGGGGGTCATGGACCAGCTTTTCTGAATTAAGATAAAGGTGTTGTGATCGTTCTTCATTTTTGATGGCCATTCGAAGGAGTTCCGCATAATTCGTTTCGTGACTGAAAGGAATCTCCTCCATCATTTCACTCAATCCTAACCCTCTCATCTCTTTTATTTCTACCTTTTCGAGATGGTTTAAATCCAAATTCATGAGTTTCTTTTGATGCCCATCCTCTTCTCTGGCCAACTCTTCAAACGTTTCTTTCAGTCCTGGATTTGAACGACTGGCCATCATTCGATAGAAGGTTGCTGCATCCGCCTCCTTCCTGATCGCAAACCTTAAGACCTCTTCAAGGCTCTCCAATCTCATCTCTCTCCTCCTTAAAAGTCGTTTTGATCTCTACGATCATTGTTTTAGCTTGGGTTTCAAATTCCTTTGGAACCATCACCACTCCCCACCCTTTCTGGGGAAGATAGAGCCCATCATAGGCTGTATCCAGAAAGGATCGGATGATAAAGGGGATTTCGGCTTCTTTTAAAACCTGTGAAATCCGATCCCCTTCAAAACGATTTTCAATCACCCCTACCTTTACCCACATTGCTGTTTCCTTTTATCAATTATATATTATATAACGAAAAAGAGTGATTCCCAAGAGTTTTTTCAAATTTTTTGTAATGCCTCACTCAGATGGAGAATAAGCCAGTGAGGGATGACAACTTTTTAAAAGAGAGGGAGGAAAGGATGGACACATTAAAGATGGGATCTATTCTGTGTATTCTTTTATTGACCTTTGGAAATGGGAATGGTCAATCTCTGAAAGAATATTCCGGGGATTTCAGAGAGCTTTCAGAGAGGATTGAAATTCTGGAGAATTCCATCCAGGCCCTTCGATCCGAAGTGACCGCTCTGAAGGAAAAGAGAGATACCCTCTCCTGTCGTCGCCCCTTATGGTCCTACAAACTTCCTAAAGAAGTCGATCTCTGCGGAGAAAAAATTCCTCTTGAGGATCGACCGATTTGGGAAAAATTAGATCGAGAATTTATAGTGACCTTAGACTCCGAAGCCCAGGTCCTCCTATGGATGAAACGATCCCGGCGATACTTCCCTTATATTGAACAGAGGCTTAAGGAGATGAACCTTCCTGAGGATTTAAAATACATCACCATTACAGAAAGTGGCCTGAGACCCTATGCGGTCTCCTCCTCAGGAGCTGGAGGAATATGGCAATTTATCCCATCGACAGGGGAGAAATATGGAATGAGGAGAGGAGTGGGGTTGGACGAGCGATTTGATTTTTTTAAGGCGACAGAGGGAGCCCTGACCTATTTAAAAGCTCTTTACGAAGAGTTTCAGAGCTGGATCCTTGCGATAGCCGCTTACCATGCTGGTGAAAATCGAATTCGAAAGGAGATCGAGCTCCAGAAGACAAGAAACTATTTCTACCTCCATCTTCCGATGGAGACAGAACGATACATCTTTAAGATTGCGGTAGCAAAGATCATCCTTTCCAATCCAGAGCGCTACGGGTTTGTTCTTGAGGAAAATGAATGCTATGATCCCTTCAGGGTTGAAAGACTTCAGATCGAGCTCCCCCAACCCCTTCCTCTGATCGAGGTCGCAAGGGCCATTGGATATTACTATAAAGAAGTGAAAGAATTAAATCCTCACCTGTCCGGAGACTCCGTTCCTGTGGGAACCCATTTTCTCAATCTGCCTTCCGGGACCTCTGAAAAATTCTTACTTTTCCTTTCCGCCTGGAAAAAAGAACTCGAACAGAAATCCATCCCTTTCCCCAAAGGCCCTCCGGGGCCGAGCATCCCTGAGAAGGCCACCCCGGAGGAATAAATGTATCCCTTTACTGAAGGGTGGAAGTGAGGGATTTCGAATCCATCATAATTTTTATTGAAATTCTTTTTCAAAAAGAATATCCTTAAATCCATTAGATAGGGGTTCCATATGGAAAAGGAACGAATATTAATTGTGGATGACGAAGTCCCCATCCTTGAGATGGTCTCCCAATATGTGAGTCTCCTGGGCTATGAAGCCTCAACCGCCCAGCGTGGAGAGGAAGCCCTCTCCTTATTAGATCGCCAGCCCTATACGATTCTACTCACGGATATCAAGATGCCTGATATGGATGGATTTGAGTTAATAAAGAGAGTCAAAGAGAAATGTCCAGGCCTTCATATTATTGCTATGACAGGACACGGTGCCTCCTATACCTATACGGATGTGGTTGCCGCAGGAGCCAGCGATTTTCTCAATAAACCTTTTTCACTGGACGAGATGAGAGCGAAGTTGAGGCGTATCATTCAGGAAAGAAAACTCATCTCTGATCTCACCCAGAAATCCATCGAGCTGGAAAAGTTGAACGAGGAACTGAAAAGGCTTGATCAACTAAAATCGGTTTTTATTTCCAGCGTCTCTCATGAGATTCGAACCCCCCTCACCGTGATCAAGGAGTTTATCTCGTTGATTCTGGAAGGCCATGGAGGAAGCCTGACGGAAGACCAGAAGGAGTATTTAGGAATCGCCCACAAAAATATTTTGAGATTGACCAATCTGATCGATACCCTTCTCGACTTTTCGAGGATTGAATCCGGGAAAGGGCTTCAATTGAAATTCGAATCGGCCCGATTAGATGAAGTCGTAGAGGAGGCCCTGTTGACCCTTTCCCCCTCCCTCGAAGAAAAAAGGATCACGTTGGAGAACCATCTTGATCCTGAAATTCCACTGGTCTTGATCGATCGAAACCGAATGGCAGAGGTCTTTATCAATCTCATCAGTAACGGGATTAAGTTTACCCCTCCAGGGGGAACGATTACGATCGATACAAGGGGCCTTACTGAAAACCGAGATTATTTAAAAGTGGTGGTCAGGGATACAGGAATGGGAATCTCCCCCGAAGACCTTCCAAAAATCTTCGACCGATTCTATCAGGCCCAAAAAGCTCAGACCGGAGTCTCGATGGGGACGGGGTTAGGCCTTGCCATTACGAAAGAGATCATTGAAAAGCACAAGGGGAGCATTCATGCGGAAAGCCGATGGGGAAGTGGAAGCTCCTTCATTTTCACGATTCCCCTCCTTGGGGCTCGAACTATCTTTAACCTCCTGATCCAACCCATGTTGGAAGATGCTGAGAGGGATGGACTCTCTTTTTCTATGATCCGAGTTCGTTTCTGGGATCCGAAAGGAAAAAGAGAGGTCGATCTTCACCCCGACTCATGGGAAGGGGTGAAGTATGCCATTCAAAAGATGGTTCGTTCGGTCGATACGGTCATCCCCTTCCAGAACAATACCATTTACATTTTTTCTTTCATTGATCAGAAATTAGCTCAGGAGATTGGAGAAAGAGTGCAAACAAAATTGACCCAGGGAGGGTATATCCCGAAAGGAGTGGAAGTCCAATTCAAGACCTATTCTTTTCCTCAGAATGCGGCGAATAAAGAGGATTTTTTAAAAGAATGCCGTGATCTGGTAAAAGAAGAGTAACCTTTTATTTTCAGAGGGGACAATGAAAAAGCTTCCCATCCTTCTTTTATTTTTCGGTCTTATGACGGCGTGCGAGTCGAAATCTCCATCCCCCCTTCCTGAAGCCCCATCTCCCCCACCCCCGAAGGTGACAATTGAAAGAGAAAAGAGGGAGGTCGAGCCCCTCCCTCCTGAAGTGAAGATTAAATTGAGGCGGGATGGAAAGGATAACTACTCCTGGGAGTTGAGCGGTTCAGATGCGGATGAAATCCTGAAGATTAATGAAAAATTAAGAAAAAGATTGGGAGGGGAACAGAAAACCTCTCCCTGAAAAAGAAGGAGGTCCTTATAGGAGATGGAACTTTTTATCGAACAGATTCTTAAAGAACTCCCCTTTGGCCTGGGCATTGCCTTGCTCATCTTTTTAGGAATCCTCTTAATCTTGTGGATTCTTCTCCCCCTCTGGATCCTATTCATTCACTGGAACACCGGGAAAATTCGACAAGAGATCCAAAACCTTTCTGAGCTCATCGAAAAAAGGGGGTGGGAAGAAGGTTATGTTTCTGGTCCTAAAGATTAAGGG
This sequence comes from Deltaproteobacteria bacterium, assembly GCA_037444165.1. GTDB lineage: Bacteria > Desulfobacterota > BSN033 > BSN033 > UBA1163 > CALIBK01. The sequence goes on from JBBIMX010000028.1 coordinate 28,650, forward strand.
AATCCTTTTTCTCTTCCTGTGGCTAATAGTTCAAGAATCCCTTTCCTATGGCCAAAGCCTTCAAAAAATCCCCCTCTTTATCAAAGATAGAGAGATATGGGTGGAAGTAGCCCGAACACACGCGGAGAGAGCCAGAGGCCTGATGGGGAGAAAAGATCTGGGTAAAGATGAGGGAATGCTCTTCATCTTTGAAACAGAGGATTACCATGGATTCTGGATGAAAAACACTCCCATTCCACTCAGTATCGCTTTTATTGACAAGGAGGGCAAGATTGTCGAGATCACGGATATGGAACCCTACTCCTTGGAGTCTCACCTTCCTCCAACACCCATCCTATATGCCCTCGAAATGAGAAAGGGCTGGTTTAAAACGAATCGAATCAAAAAAGGGGATTGGGTCAGGTTTTCAAAATAACCCTTCATTGAGGCGCCTTCCATCGGATAATCAAAGCATCCTCATTCCCATAATAGAGAGGGACGACACCGGTGATTCTAAATCCCATCTGAAAATAGAAGGCCTGTGCTCCCTGGTTGCTTCTTCTTACCTCTGCCCATAATTCTTTCTGATAAGAATCCTCCATTGCCCTCTGAATCAATTTTCTTCCGATCCCTTTCCTTCTGTGGAGAGGATGAACGGCAATGGAGATGATATGTCCTTCAGGCGTATAAACGATGTAGCCTAAAATCTTTTCCTTTTCTTCTTCATGAGCCTTATCCGTGAAGACCAGAAAGGTTTCAGGATAGAGGATATAGAGTTCCATAAAGGTCCTCCAATTATAGGGGGATTTGGGGAAGGACTCTTTCTCAATTTGAAGGATAGCGGAAAGGTCAACGGGTGAAAAAGGCCTTATCATCTCTATGGCTTTATTCCGGAAAGGACGGAGGCAATCCCTCCCGTGAGAGGGAAAGACTTTATCTCTACCAGGCCAGCTCGATTCATGAGACTTTTGTAATCTTCCGCCTTCTGGAAGCGGAGAATCGATTCTGGAAGATAGGCATAGGCCCCTTTATTTCCGGACAGAAGGCCACCAAGACAGGGAAGGATCTTCTTAATATAAATGGAATAGAACCGGCTCATCACTCCTTTTTCAGGGAAGGTAAACTCTAAGACCACCACCTTCCCCCCTTTTTTGACTACCCGAACCATCTCGGAAAGGGCCTCTTCCTTTTTTATAATGTTTCTAAGTCCAAAGGCAATAAAAGAAGCTGAAAAGGAATCTTCTTTGAAGGGTAAGGCAAGAGCATCTCCCAGACCTAAAAAGACATTCCGAAGGAGGCCTCTACGGGTCATCTTTTTTTGAGCTCGACGGATCATCGATTCAGAAAAATCAATTCCAAAAACCTGTCTGAGATAGCCATCTCTTTTTACGATTTCAATCGCTCCATCCCCCGTCCCTGTGGCAATGTCCAAGATCCATCCTTCGTAACCTTTTAGTTCCTGAACGGCCCTTCTCCTCCAATAGATATCCCGGTTTAAACTTAAAAGATGATTCAGGAGATCGTATTTCGGAGCGATATGATCAAAAAGGCTTCGGATAGATTGAGGATTAAATGGATAGGTTTTCATAAAACAGAACCTGAAAAAAATTATACCAAAAAGAGTAATCCCAAGCAATCCGTAATCCCTCATGAATGAATTACGGCAATCTTCACTCACTCTCCATTTGACTTTTTCGAGATGATCCAATAATTTAATGAATGATGTCTCCTATTCTTACCAAGACCTTAGCTGAGATTTACCTTAAACAGGGGCATCTTAAAGAAGCTTATGAGATCTATCAGGCCTTATCCAAAAAAGACCCTTCCGATCCAGAAATCCGAAAGAGGCTTGAAGAACTGAAAGCCCGTCTTGACCCTTCCCCTGTAGAATTATCTTTTTCATTTCGCTCCCCTGAAGAGAAGCTTCGTTTCCTGAAAAGATGGCTTGCCAATATTCAAAAGAGGAGAAAAAAAATTGGACCTTGAAAGAAAAAGGACCCCATTGAGAAGGATGCTTGAATCTCATCAACTTGATGGAATTCTATTGTTGAGTTTGGAGAATATTCGTTACCTTTCTAACTTTACAGGAAGTGATGCGGTCTTTCTCCTTACCCCAAAAGAGGCCTTCTTTTTAACCGACTCCCGATACTGGACTCAGGCCGAAGACGAGGTTCGAGAGGCTCAAATTGTCCGCTACCAAAAAAAGATAGATGGGTTGGTTTCTCTTCTTTTAGACCTAAAATCAAAGCGGGTGGGTTTTGAATCCTCTTCCCTACCCTTTTCGCTCTATCAAACCCTCCTTGAAAAATTAGAAGGTCGTATTGAATTTGTCCCCTTTGAGAAAGAGCTAAGAAACCTGAGGGCCTTTAAGGATGAGGCCGAACTCTCCCTCATTCGCTCGGCTATCGGGATTGCCTCCGAGGCCTTTCTTCATGTCTTGAAATTAATAAAAGAGGGAGCAGAGGAGAGGGCCCTTAGCCTCGAGATGGAATGTTTCATGAAACGGAGAGGAGCGGAGGCAACGGGATTTGATATTATCGTTGCTTCAGGAACCCGTTCCGCTTTGCCCCATGGGAGGGCAAGCGATAAAAGGATTGAAAAAGGAGATTTTGTTCTTATCGATTTTGGCTCAAGATTTAAGGGGTATCACTCGGATCAAACTCGAACCCTATTCTGCCACTCCTCTACTTCGGAACAACGAAAAATCTACGAAATTGTAAAAGAAGCCCACGATCGAGCGATAGAGAAGATTCGGCCTGGCATCCCCATTAGCGAAGTGGATCGGGTGGCAAGGGAGTTCATTCAGACCCAGGGATACGGAGAATATTTCGGACATGGAACCGGTCATGGGATTGGGTTGGCGGTCCATGAAGACCCTGTGGTGAATGGAGAAAACCAGGACCCTCTTCAAGAAGGAATGGTGTTTACGATTGAACCAGGAATCTATCTCCCAGGTTGGGGAGGAGTTCGAATTGAGGATATGGTTCGGGTAACTCCGGACGGTGCCGAAGTATTAACCTATCTTTCGACCGAACTCCAGGAAATTTAAACCATGACCAATCCAAAAATAACTTTTGGCTCATAACGGATAAGCAAATCTCGTGCAATCAGTAAAACTTAACTTTTTATCCTGCTCCCTTTCAAATATTCTAAAAGTGCCCGCTTCGTAAGTGGAATAAGGCTATTCTAATAATAAGTCTTTGATTTCTTTAAGTTTTTTCTGATAATCCCTTCGGTCCTCTACAA
>JBBIMX010000029.1:0-4931 GCA_037444165.1 Deltaproteobacteria bacterium
GAGGCCGCAGGTCTCCTCCCCAGACCCCAACCCACAGAAAACCCAGAACAAAAGATATAGGGAAAAGCTCTCTAACCCGACGTTAAATGCCCTACGGGTTATGCCTTCATAAAAAAGGAGGACAAAGATGCCAAAAAAGATCTTAATTGTCGATGACGACCCTGATTTAGTAGAAGCCGTGTCCATGATCTTGGAATCGAAGAATTATGAGGTGGCTGCTGCCTATGGAGGAGTCGAGGGACTGCAAAAAGCCAAAACGGAGAGCCCCGATCTCATCGTTTTGGATGTGATGATGCCAGACAAGGATGGGTATGCCGTTTGTAAGGAATTGAAAGCAGACCCAGAACTCAAAAAGATTCCGGTCCTCCTCCTCACTGCGGTGGTCTCAAAGATAGCCACCACCCGTTATACCCAAGCTGCAGGACTTGAAACAGAAGCGGATGACTATATTGATAAACCTGTTGAGCCGGAAGTCCTTGTCAGAAGAATTGAAGCCTTGCTATCCAAGTAATCCAAGGGATTGAGGATACTCTTCCAGTAAGGGGTCGGAATTGGAACGGGCAAAGATTCTTGTCATTGACGATGAACAGATCATGAGGGATGGCTGTTGCCGGATCCTGACTAAAAATGGCTGGGAGGTTTTTACGGCCGAAAACGGGAAACAGGGATTAGAACATCTCGAAGCCCATTCCGAAGAGACCGATGTCATTCTTCTTGATCTGATGATGCCCGGGATGAGCGGGATGGAGGTCCTTGAGCAGATCCGGACCCGTCACCCAGACCTTCTGGTCATCGTGATTACAGGTTATGCCACGGTGGAATCGGCTGTGGAGGCAATGAAAAAAGGGGCCTACGATTTTATTCCTAAACCGTTCACACCCGATCAACTTCGAATTGTCGTCCGAAGGGCCTTGGAGAAGAGGACCCTTCAGAGAGAGGCAGAATTCCTTAGGAGGGAGAGGGAAAGGTCCCTCAGGGATATCGCCACAGAAAAATCCAAACTCAAAACGATTATCCATTGTATGGGAGACGGAGTTCTCGTTTGTGATCGAGAAGGCTGTATTGTCCTCTCCAATCCAGCCGCCAGCCGAATGTTAAAAATTCCAGAGAACTCACTGATAGGAAACTATATTAACCAATGCCATTTAAATTCGGAACTTCTTCGAACCATTGAGGAAAGTCTCAAGGCGAAGGATCGAAATTATATCTCTGTCTCTCAAGAATTAAGCATCGGAGAGGAGGGGGAAACCTATTTGAGGGCCCATACCGCACCGGTTCGAAACGACCTTGGAGAAACGATTGGCTCCGTCACCGTCCTTCAAGATATTAGTCATCTAAAAGAACTCGACAAGATGAAATCGGAATTTATCGCCATGGTGGCCCATGAACTTCGAGCCCCCCTGGCAGCCGTAGAACAACAATTAACAGTCATCCTGAATCGAATGGCCGGGGAGGTGACCGAAAAACAGGAGCAACTCCTTTCCCGAGCAAAAGAGAGAACAAAAGGACTTTTAGACCTGATCCGAGACCTCCTGGATCTTTCTAAGATCGAGGCAGGGAAGATGGTTCAATATAAGGAACCTCTCACCCTCCAAGAGGTCATCCAGAAAGTAGTGGAACTGATGAAGACAGAGGCAGAACAAAAAAGGGTGGATCTTCAATTCATCCCTCCCACCCAGAATCCTGTCATTCACGCAGATCGGAATGGCATGGAAGGAGTCTTTACCAACCTCGTCTCCAATGCGATTAAATATACCCCTGAGGGAGGAAAGGTCCAAATCACCCTCGGTGAGGAGGGCGGATTTGCTAAAGTGACCGTTTCAGATACAGGAATCGGGATTAAAAAGGAAGATTTTCAAAGAATCTTTGACAAATTTTATCGAGTGAAAACGCCCCAAACACGGCAGATCGTTGGGACAGGACTGGGGCTTTCGATCGTGAAGAGCATTGTCGATGCCCATTTGGGTTCCATCTCCGTAGAGAGCGAAGAAGGAAAGGGGACGACCTTTACGGTCCTTCTTCCTAAGGAGAGCGGATCGAACTTTCATCCGTGTTAAACCCTATTTAGGAGGAAATAAAAAGAGGAATCTATCATGAATATCGTTCTATCGAAAGAAACTTTTAATCTGGCCTATCATATTCAATCGACGACAGGGGAAAATGTCATGCTCTGTTACCAATGTAGGAAATGTACCCTGGGGTGTCCCTCCGCTTATCGAATGAGAATGAAACCTCACGAGTTGATGCGAGCCATTCAGCTGGGCAGGGAAGAGGAGATCTACTGGTCAGGAACCATCTGGATCTGTCTTTCCTGTGAAACCTGCAATACCCGTTGTCCCCAGGGGATCAATATCATCCGGGTGATCGATAGGCTGAGGGAAAGATCAAAGGAGGTAAAATATTACAATCCTTATCCTGCTATCCCGGCCTTTCATCGCCTCTTTCTGGCTTTGGTGGAACGATTTGGAAGGATCTATGAGTTGGGCTTAGCTGTCCTGGTCAATTTAAGGATGCTTTCGCCTTTTAAAGATATTGATATGGCCTATCCCATGTTCATTCGGGGGAAAATGAAACCTTTGCCTCATCGAAGTCAAGGGGTAAAAGAACTTCAGCAGGTGATGGAAAGAATCAGAAGGTTGGAAGAATAAAAATAGAGCGAGGAGAGAAGCCATGCGATATGCCTACTATCCAGGATGTTCCCTCAGTTCTTCAGGAATCGAATTCCATCTCTCTTTTCAATACGTCGCTCGGGCCTTAGGAATCGAACTGGTTGAAGTGAAAGATTGGGTCTGCTGCGGGGCTTCCTCTGCTCATGCGACCTCCCATCTTCTCTCGATTGCCCTCCCTGTTCTCAATCTTTCCCATGCAGAAAAGGAGGGCTTTGATAAACTGATTGCTCCTTGCCTGGCCTGTCTATCTCGATTTAAGGCCGCCAACGTGGAGATGAAAAACGATCCTCATTTAAGAAAAAAGATCCATGAAATCTTTGACTACCCTTATCAGGGGAAGGTGAAGGTCTATCACCCCCTCGAGGTTTTCTTAGAGTTAGGGTTGGATCGAATTCGAGCAAGGGCCAGAAAGAGATTGAAGGGATTACGGGTTGCCTGTTATTATGGGTGTGTCCTCACCCGGCCTCCTCAAATTGCCCAGTTCGATGATGTGGAAAACCCTCAGAGTATGGACTCCATTATTCAAGCCTTAGGAGGCGAAACGATTCAGTGGTCTTATAAGACCGAATGCTGTGGTGTTTCGATGACCCTGACCTTTTCGGACATAGTGCTCAAGCTTTCTAACGATATCCTCCGCGAGGCCAAGGAAGGGGGAGCCAGTGCCATCATCGTCTGCTGTCCCCTCTGTCAAGCCAATCTGGATGGGAGACAGAGGCAGATTGAAGAGGCCTACCAGGTTCGTTATGGGCTTCCTGTTCTTTATATTACCCAGGTGATGGGACTCTCCTTTGGGGCCTATCCAAAAGAGGTGGGCCTTGAGAAACTCATTACCAGTCCGAAAGAGGTATTGGGGCCTATCGGATTGATGTAAATTTAGCCCTTCAAACTGAATGGGAATGAATCCTCTCCGTTTTTAGAGAAAACGAAGAAGCTCAAGGTGGTTCTCAATGTAAAAATCTCCGGTTAGGTTTCGATTCTTATACGCCACGAAGAGAACCTGGGCGGCCCGTGCGGATTGTTGATCCACCTCTGAATCTCCTACAAAAAGAATTTCATTCCGTTGAAGTTGGAACGAGGAGGCAATCTTTTCGATAGACTCTGGATGAGGTTTTGGATGTTTTACATCCAGAGCGGTGACGACCATATCGAAATGAGGCCAGAGATTAAATCCTTCCATAATATATTTCATCGAAGTGGTCCGATTGGTGCAAATCGATCGAATCACCCCTGCCGCCTTGAGCCTCCTTAAGGTCTCTAAAAGATCGGGCTCCATCTTCAAATAAATAATATATTTTCGAAGGTCCAGTTGCTTCATGAATTCAAGGGCCTTCTTCTCCAAATCCTTATCTCTTCCAAAGAGAAAATGGATCGCCTCGTAGACGGTATGGGCATGGACATATTCCATCTCCTCCGGTCTCAAAGGCTCCCTTCCCAGATGGAGACAGAAATCATTATAGAGTCGGGTATTGGCCTCGAAGGAGTCAAAGAGAACTCCATCACAGTCGTAGATGACGCATCGAATCGTTCCTTTCAAGTTTTGAGAATCCATAAGAATTTTATTCCATTAAAGAACTCGGATGTCTCTTCCAATCAGGAGTCCTTCCACCATCCTTCCATCACGGTGGTGATAAACCTTTACCTCTCCATCCTTTTCGACCAGATAGAGCCCTCCATTTTCCTGTTGAACCTTCGAGATCTCTTCCAGGGGATACCGAAGGAGGAGGGCCAGGAGCATCAGGTTGACCACTCGATGCCCAACGATGAGGATCTCCTGATTTCGGTGGTTTCGGAGGATCTCTTCGATAAAGGGCTGGATCCGGCAAATGACATCGGTATAATTTTCTCCCTGAGGAAGACGATAGGTGAACCGTTCTCTCTTGAATCTCTCCCATTCCTCTCTCATTCCATCATCCAAACAAAGGACCCTCTTTCCTTCCAAGATTCCAAAAGCCATCTCGTCCAATTCAGGACGCTGCCGGAGAGGAAGGCCAAAATAGTGGGAAATGGGCTGGGCCGTGAGAATCGATCTCTTAAGCGTGCTCGTGTAGATCGTTGAAAGAGGTCTCTCTTTAAGGAGTTCGAGAAGGGCTAAACTCTGTTCAATTCCTCGTGGGGAAAGCTCTGGGTCACTTCTTCCCTGAATCCTTCCCTCAACATTCCAGACGGTTTCTCCATGTCTTGCTATATAGATCCGATTCATATTCTCCTGAAAGCGGTTCGGCAGGCCTCGATGGTCTGATCCAGATCCTTTTGGCTATGGGC
>JBBIMX010000029.1:4941-31804 GCA_037444165.1 Deltaproteobacteria bacterium
AGAGAAACCAGGCTTCGAACTGGGATGGAGGAAGATAAATCCCCTGACTAAGCATCTCGGCAAAGAATTGGGCGAATCGTTTCGTATCACTCATTTTTGCAGTGGTGTAATCTCTTACCGGTCCCTCTCTAAAGAAAAGGGTGAACATCCCCGTTGCTTTATTCAAGGTCACCGGGATCCCATAATCCTCTGCACACTCAAGAATTTCCTCAGCAAGATAGGAGGTCTTCCTCTCAAGCTCCCCATAAACCTTCTGCGACTTAAGGTAATCAAGGGTTTCAATTCCTGCGGCCATGGCCAGGGGATTCCCTGAGAGAGTCCCGGCCTGATAAACTCCTCCCAAGGGAGCCACCTTCTCCATGATTTTCTCTTTCCCTCCATAAGCCCCTACTGGAAGTCCTCCTCCAATAATCTTTCCTAAACAGGTCAGATCGGCTTTAATTCCATATAGCTCCTGAGCTCCTCCATAGGCCACTCGGAACCCTGTAATGACCTCATCAAAGATAAGAAGGATCCCATTTTCATCACATATCCTTCTCAACCCCTCCAGGAACCCCTTTTCTGGAAGGACCACCCCCATATTCCCTGCAATGGGTTCAACAATGATGCAGGCCACCTCTCCCGGGTATTGCCGGAGGAAACTTTCCACCCTCTCTAAGTCGTTGTAGGGGGCACATAGGGTATGTTTGGCCAAATCCTCCGGAACTCCCAGGCTATCTGGTATCCCGAAGGTAGCTCCACCTGAGCCTGCCTTCACCAGAAGACTGTCTCCATGTCCGTGATAACACCCTTCAAACTTAATGATTTTATTTCTTCCTGTATATCCTCTGGCCAATCGAATCGCACTCATCACCGCTTCTGTTCCGGAGTTGACCATCCTGACCAATTCAATCGAAGGAAACGCCTTTTTGATTCGAAGAGCCAGTTCAATTTCGAGAGGGGAGGAAGCCCCAAAACTTGTTCCTTTAGGAAGGACCCTCTTCAGTGCACCAAGGACTCTTGGATGGGCATGGCCTAATATCATGGGTCCCCATGAACCCACATAATCAATATACTCATTTCGATCCACATCCCAGACCTTCGACCCCTTTGCATTTTCAATAAAAATAGGGGTAAGGCCAACGGCTTTAAAGGCCCTTACGGGACTATTCACCCCTCCAGGGAGGAGTCCTGAGGCCCGGCGGTAAAAACTGATCGATTTTTTACGATTCATCTTCTTTCTCCCCCTGCTGGTTTTTCTTAAATAAAAAGTCTTTATTATATTAACCTATATTTTTAATTTTTTCTTCTAAAAATGACCCTCCTGCCCTCAACTTGATTTTCATCCATTCATCCATTATATAGAATAAAAAATTTTTATAAGGAGAATGGATCATGGCAATCATTAATTTTGGTGGAGTCGATGAAAAAGTGATGACTCGAGATGAATTCCCTCTCTCCAGGGCCAAAGAAGTGCTTAAAGACGAAACCATTGCCGTCCTTGGATATGGAGTTCAGGGGCAAGGGCAGAGTCTAAATATGAGAGACAATGGATTTCGCGTCATTATTGGTCAACGAGAAAAAACCTCTTCTTGGGATAAGGCCATCCGGGATGGCTGGGTCCCTGGAGTCACCCTCTTCCCGTTAGAGGAGGCCTCAAGGAGAGGGACAGTGATTCAATATCTTCTTTCCGATGCCGGGCAGAAAGAATTCTGGCCAACCCTTAAACCCTATCTGACCGAAGGAAAGACCCTCTTTTTTTCTCACGGGTTTTCAATTACCTATCGACATCTCACAGGAGTCGTCCCCCCTCCGAACATTGATGTGGTTATGGTCGCTCCGAAAGGCTCTGGCCTCTCTGTCCGCCGAAATTTTCTCGAAGGAAGTGGCATCAATAGCAGTTATGCGATTTACCAGGATTATACCAAGAGGGCTGAGGAAAAGGTCTTAGCTTTAGGGATTGCCATTGGTTCAGGATATCTTTTTGAAACGACCTTTGAAAAAGAGGTGTTCAGCGACCTGACGGGAGAGCGAGGGGTCTTAATGGGTGCCATTGCAGGAATCATGGAAGCCCAATATTATGAACTCAGAAAACACGGCCATTCCCCGAGTGAGGCCTTTAACGAAACCGTTGAAGAATTCACCCAGAGTCTGATCCGATTGGCTGCAGAAAAGGGGATGGATTGGCTCTATGCAAACTGTAGCACAACGGCTCAAAGAGGGGCTTTGGACTGGAAAGGAAGATTTCGAAAGGCCGTCGAACCTCTCTTCGCGGAACTCTATGAAAGGGTTGCCGATGGAACAGAGGCAAAAATTGTTCTTGAGAAAAACAGCCAACCCGATTATCGGGAAAGACTCAATGCCGAGCTCGCTGAGATGGCCAACATGGAGATGTGGAGAGCGGGTGAAAAGGTAAGGGAACTCCGCCCTGAAAACTGGAAACGAAAAGATTGATCCTCATTCTTCACCGATCACCCGGTTCATTAAGCATCCAATCCCTTCGATCACCACTTCGATTCGATCCCCAATAGCCATGGGACCGATCCCAGAGGGAGTTCCTGTGGCAATCACATCGCCAGGCAAAAGGGTCATCACCTGAGAAATAAAACTCACCAAATAGTGGGGACCGAATATAAGATTTTTTGTATTCGAATGCTGCCGCTTTTCTCCATTCAAATAGGTGGATATCTCTAATTGGTAAGGGTTAAGATCTGTTTCGATCCACGGTCCCATAGGCGCAAAGGTATCGAAACTTTTGGAGAGAGTCCATTGTCCATCTTTGGGTTGAAGATCCCTTGCAGTGACATCGTTAAAACAAGTGTATCCGAGAATGAACTCTCCTGCTCTATCTTCCGATACGGCTTTGGCTACTTTTCGAATCACAATGGCTAATTCGCCTTCATAATCAATCCGTTTAGACATTTTGGGATAGACAATCCCCTCCCCCGGCCCAATGACAGAAGTCGAAGGTTTAATAAAAAGAAGGGGTCTTTCGGGAATGGGTAACTTTACTTCCTCTGCATGGTCTCTATAATTTAATCCCAGGGCAACAATTTTGGATGGAACACAGGGTGAAAGAAGCTTTACTTCTTTTAAATCTTTCCGTTGAGGCTTCGGATAAAGAGTCCCGAAAGGGTCTCCGTCTACTTCTCGAACCTTATCCCCCTCAATGATTCCCCATTTGACCTCTGAACCATCCCGGTACCGCGCAATCTTCATCTCTATCCCCTCAATCCTAAGACATCTTGCATGTCATAAAGGCCATTGGGCTGGTGGATCACCCAGAGGGCGGCCTTGATCGCCCCCCGGGCAAAATTATCACGACTATGGGCTCGATGGATGATCTCCAATCTCTCCCCTACCCCACCAAAGAGAACCGTATGTTCGCCAACGATATCTCCTGCCCGAATGACCTGCATCCCAATCTCCTCTCTGGTCCTCTCCCCGATCATTCCCTTTCGACCATAAATACCCACTTGATTGAAATCTCGCCCGATCGCTTGAGCAATCAGTTCCCCTAATCGAATCGCCGTTCCACTGGGAGAATCTTTTTTGAGTCGATGATGAGCCTCAAGGATTTCGATATCGTATTCCTCTCCTAAAACCTTCGCGATTTCCTGAACCACCCGAAACATCACATTCATCCCTACACTCATATTAGGGGCCAGCACGCAACGGACATCCTTTGAGAGTTCCCTGATCCTCTCCATCTGTTCAGGACGAAACCCGGTCGTTCCAATGACAATCGCAAGACCGTTCTCTTTTGCAAACTCCATACTTTCGAGAGAAGCCTGGGGGGTAGAAAAATTGATGATGACCTCTCCATCCCCCTTTCTCATTCTTCCTTCTAATGGAACCCCCAATCTTCCCAACCCAACGACCTCCCCGATATCTTTCCCTAATGAGGGATGATCGGCCCTTTCAATAGCCTGGCAAAGCTTCATGGACGGGGTCTCCTGAAGGACATGAATGATTCGATTCCCCATTCGACCTCCTGCACCAACCACGATGACTCCAATCTTCTCGCTCATAGGTAAGCCTCCTCCCACATCTCTCCTTCATAGATGAGGTGAACCTCACCTTCAAAGAAAACATTCTTGATTTGATCCCCCTCCATCTCAAAATGGACGATCAGGATTTCTCCTCCTCTCGTCTTGACCGAGACAGGGGATTTCACAAATCCCTTTATGGCTGAAATGAGAGCCGAAGCCACCACTCCCGTCCCACAGGCCAACGTCTCGTCCTCTACCCCTCGTTCATAAGTACGAACAGAGAGGCGGGATTCCCCTTCCACTTTCACGAAATTCGCATTTACCCCTGAGGGGGCATAATGAGGATGAAAGCGAATGACCCTTCCCATCTCCAAAACATCGATCTGCTCCACCTCTTTTAAGAATAAGACGGCATGGGGGACTCCAGTATTAATCCTTGAGAGGCTTAATTCTTTCCCCTCGATAGAAATCTTCTCGTCGATCTTGAGGCTATGGGGCTTTGTCATTTCCAACTTGACCCGTTTCCCATCCACCTGAGCGGAAATGATTCCTGCCCGTGTCTCAAATTTGAGCTGAGCGGGAGCAATCCCTTTCACATAGGCAAACCGGGCCACACATCGGCCTCCATTTCCGCACATCTCCGCTTCGCTTCCATCGGCATTGAAGAACCGCCATCTGAAGTCGGCCTTCGTGGAGGGCTCGATTAGGATCAGTCCGTCGGCACCAATGGAAAACTTTCTTCGGCACACTTTTCGAACAAATCCCTTCATCTGGTCTTCAGATAAAAATGGAGTTCGATGGTCAATAAGAATGAAATCGTTTCCACTCCCACTCATCTTCGTAAAAGGAATCTTCATATGAATCTCTCAATCGTTAGGGATAAGAGAAAATCTTTCCTCTCGCTCCCTACGTCAATAGGAATTCAGGTATCCTCTCTCTCCTGATTAAATCCTCATAGTCCTCTCTCTCTCGAATGACAAACATCTCTTTGTCTCGGACCAGGACCTCGGCCACTCGAGGACGCGAATTGTAATTGGTGGACATGGAAAACCCATAAGCCCCAGCACTCATCACCGCAATCAGTTCTCCAGGGCGAAGTTCTTGGAGGGACCGACCTTTTGCAAGAAAGTCACTCGATTCACAGATCGGACCTACCACGTCGACCACCTGCTCCTCTCTGGGCTCCTGTTTTACGGGAAGAATTTGATGATAGGATCCATAATAACTCGGTCGGACTAAATCGTTCATCCCAGCATCCACAATGAGAAATCGCTTCTCTTCATTGGCTTTGGTATAGAGGACTTTCGAAACCAAAATTCCTGCATTGCCAACAATGACCCGTCCCGGCTCTAAAATCAGGGTACAGTCAAACCCTCTGATTTCCTCCAGGATGCTTGCCGCATATTCCACGGGATGGGGAGGCTCTTCATCCTCATAAGTAATGCCTAAACCACCCCCCAGATCCAGATATTGAATCTCCATTCCTTCTTCTCTCAAATTTTTCACCAAACCCTTCAATTTCTTTAAAGCCTCCACGATCGGCTCCACCTGGACCAATTGTGAGCCAATATGGCAATCAATTCCGATGACTTTGAGATGGGGGAGACTGAAGGCAAGTCGATAGGCCTCTCTGGCTTGGAGTATATCGATTCCAAACTTATTCTGCTTTAATCCGGTGGAGATATAGGGATGGGTCTTGGGGTCGATATCTGGGTTAACCCGGATGGAAAGGGGGGCTTTCTTTCCCGATCGGCCAGAAATCTCGTTGATCTTCTCGATCTCTTGAAACGACTCTGCATTAAAGAGAAGGATGCCTACCTGAAGGGCATATTCGATCTCCTCTTCTTTTTTTCCAACCCCTGAAAACACAATCTTTCTCGGGTCAGCTCCACTTTTTAAGGCTCGAAAGAGTTCCCCACCGGAGACCACATCAACTCCTCCTCCCAAATTGACAAAGAGACGAAGGAGGGCAAGATTAGAATTGGCTTTAACTGAATAGCAAATCAGGTGGGGAATCCCTTCGAAGGCCTCATCAAAGACTTTGAAATGTCTGACCAGTGTATGATAACTATAAAGATAAAAAGGAGTCCCTACCTTTTCGGCTATCTCCCTGACCGGAATTCCTTCGCAATAAAGCTCATCCTTTTTGTATTCGAAGTAGTGCATCTTAAATCCCTATCCTCTCGTTCTCTTTATGTCTAATCTCGGGCCTTGAACCTCTGTTTTAATATAGATACTTCACCCTCACTTCTTCAGAAAAAGGGCTTTCGTTTCTTCTTGGAGAATGATCTACAGCAGTAATAGCATACTCGTAATCTTTTCCTTTTTCAACCTCTGTATCAAGATAGAGCTCTTTAGTTAGATATTCGGGCGTCAATCTTTTAAATTTTTCTTCTCCTAATTTCCTTCGATAGACATAGTATCCTAACAGATCAGGCTCTGGATTCCTTCTCCAATGCAGTTCGATCCCGTTCTTGAGGGGGATGGCGATCAATCCCGAAGGGGCACTGGGGGGGATCAAGTCAGTGGGAAGCACCATCGGGGTCAAAGCCCCCTTTCCCTCGATATCTGTTTTAACCACCCGTCTTACAGCATGGATGGAGTAAATATAGGTCCTGTCATTTTCGACACCGAGGTCTGTATATTGGCTGATGGGGAGAGGGTCCCGATTCAATGGGAAGGGTAAAAAATCCTTTCCTTCCTCCTTTCGGTAGATATGGTATCCGGTTGCTTCTGAAACCGGCTCCCAGAATACATCCACCCTTTTATCTCCACTTTCTACTCTCACCACCCTGGGCATAGGAGGGGGATCGTCCCAAAATACCTCAACCGGATTGGAAGGAGCACTTGGATAGCCTCTTCGATTGACTGTGACCACCTGAAATACATAGACTCTTCTTGGAGCGAGATCCTCGATATAAAAGGACATCCTCTTTCCTTTATCCTCTAAATTTAATCTTCCTTCATAGAAGACCTCTGTCTTCTCCCCGCAACCCCTGCACGCCTCGCCAACCAGATCTCCAACAGACCTTAAGATCTTAAACTGAGCGAGATCGGTTAGAGGGGACTTATCGGTGTTCTCTTTGGGAAGGGTCCATTCTAAGAGCACTCGCCCTTCTCTCGATCTTGCTTCGAGGTCCACGATCCTTTTTGGAACAACACTCGACCATGGGACTGGAGGTCCTTTCTTCCCACAAGCCTCTCCCAAAAGGAGGATGAGAGACAATAAACAGAAGAGTCTAAAGATAAAAACATAATTTTGGAATGTCGAATTTCGAGTTCTGAAGCGATTCATACCTTACGGGGTCCGAAAATGGCCGTTCCCACTCTTACGTAGGTCGCACCCTCTTCAATGGCAATCTCAAAATCATTAGACATCCCCATCGAAAGCTCTTCTAAAAGAATCCCTTCTTTCTCCAGCCTCTCTTTTAACTGACGAAGTTTGATAAAGTAAGGCCGGCTCAGCTCGGGAGAATCAAAATAAGGAGGCATGGTCATCAGTCCCACGAGTGAAAGATTTTTCAAACGACAGATTTCTTTGGCCAACTCGAATGCCTTTTCTTCTTCGGTGCCAAATTTCGATGCCTCTCCCGAAAGATTGACCTCGATCATCACCTTAATGATTTGGTTTTCCTTCTGAGCCCTCCGATTAAGTTCCTCTGCCAGAGGGAGACTATCCACCGAGTGGATCATGTCGAAAAGTCGAACGGCATATTTTGCCTTATTCGTCTGGAGATGCCCGATGAAGTGCCATTCGACCTGTCGCCCAATCTCCTCGATCTTCTTTCTTGCCTCCTGAACATAGTTTTCACCAAGGATGGAAACCCCTGCGTCAATGGCCTCCCTGATTCTCTCAACCTCAACGGTTTTTGATACGGCAACGAGCTTCACCTCTTTGGGATCCCTTCCAGCCCTCTGAGCTGCCTTCTCTATTCTTTCCATCACATTGAGGTAGTTTTCCCGAATCGTCGACATGAGCCATTCCAAAGGCTTAAGGATACCCCTCTTAATCTATCACCTGGAGACCTGATTTTGAAACGCTTATGGCACCTAAACCGAGGAGCATCTGGAGCACTTCACAGAGAGGGAGGCCAATGACATTGGTGTAAGATCCTCTAATGGATTCGATCATAAATGCCCCAATCCCCTGAGCTGCATATCCCCCTGCCTTATCGAAAGGCTCCCCTGTTTGAATATACCAGTCTATTTCAGAAGGGACAAGCCTTTTGATCTTGACAAAACTTCTAACGACCTTTCGATCAGCCCTGTTCTTTTTTAGATGTTTTATGGAAATTCCTGTAAAAACCTGATGCTCCTTTCCGCTGAGTTGATGAAGCATGCTTCTGGCCTCTTTTCGATCCTTAGGCTTTCCTAATATTTTGTGATTAATATAGACGATCGTATCTGCTCCAAGGACCCACCGATTCGGATATTTTCTTGCAACCTCTGAGGCCTTGGCCTCAGCCAATCGAAGGACATGGCTTCGAGGAGACTCTTTGGGAAGAAAATCCTCTTCGACCTGGCTTGGAATCACATCAAACTCAATGCCCAATTGCGTGAGCAAGTTATATCTTCTTGGAGAGGAAGAGGCAAGAATCAATCTCTTTGGCATTCCAAAAAAACTAAGTTAAAAAAGGTAGTTTGTCAAGTTGAAGCAATTTCAAAGAACCAAGATGGATCGAAAGTGAACTATATAAATTTAAAAAGGCGAGGCAGGGTCAGAGTGAACCAGGGAAAATAGGTGATAATAAAAAGGATGATAATCTCAACCCACATAAATGGGAGAATCTCTTTCAAAATGGGGCCCACTTTCATCTTGGCCACACCACAAACGACAATGAGGCATAACCCCACAGGTGGCGTAATCAACCCAATCATTAAATTGACGACCACGATCAGGGCAAAATGCATGGGATTAATTCCAATCTGGGTTACCAGAGGCATTAATATAGGAACGAGAATCATGATCGCTGCCAACCCCTCCAGAAAACAACCCACAATGAGGAGGAAAATATTTAACAGAAAAAGAATGACATAAGGATTTCTGGATATGGAGAGGATGGATTGACTCACCTTTTGAGGAATTTGCTGAGTGGCAAGAATCCAGCTAAAGGCATTGGCCATCCCAAAGACAATTAGAATGGTACTGGTTAATACCATGCTTCTGAAAAAGATATTTGGAAGATCCTTGAGGGATAAAGTTCTAAGAATAAAAAATCCGACAAAAAGGGAATATATAACAGCAACGGAAGCCGCTTCCGTAGGTGTAAAAATACCTCCGAGAATTCCTCCCAAAATAATGAGGGGCATCAGTAATGGGATAACCGCTCCTAACAATGATTTTGAAAACTCTTTCCATCGAAAAGACTCTTGACTCTTTTCATAATTTCTTTTTCTTGAGATGAGATAGTTCACTGCCATCAACCCAAATCCAATGAAAATTCCGGGCAGTACCCCTCCTAAGAAAAGACCTCCTACAGAAAGATTGGCAATCATAGCGAGAATGACCATGGGGATACTGGGTGGAATGATGGGACCAATGATAGAGGAGGAAGCCGTCACGGCAGCGCTATAGGCAGTACTGTAACGTTCTCTTACCATAGCTGGAATCAAGATGGAACCAAGGGCAGAGGTATCGGCCACTGCAGAACCACTGATTCCAGCAAAGAACATACTGGCCACAATGTTGACATGTCCAAGTCCTCCCCGGATTCTTCCAACCAGTAATTTAGAAAAATCGATGATCCGATCTGTAATTTTTGAGGCATTCATCAAATTTCCAGCGAGAATGAAAAAAGGGACAGCCATGATGGGAAAGGAGTCCATTCCCGTGAACAAACGTTGTGGAATGAGATGAAGAGGGATATTAGAGAGAGCAATGAGTGCGATCAGAGAAGTGATTCCTAAAACAAACGCAATGGGTATTCCTAAGGCCAAGGTGAAAAAGAAACTTACCCCTAAGAGCAAATTCATAGGTTCTTCTCGTCTTCTTGGAAAGGGTGATAATCTTTTATGGAAATCATCATTAAGGCCTCTAATAGAATCAGAAGGAAACCTACCGGAATCGCCAAATAAGCTAACCCCATAGGAATTTCCATGGCTGGGGAGGTTTGTCCCTTTAGTTTTAAAACCAAGCCAAAACCCTCTTTGACCACAATGGCCACAAAAATAATTAGTATAAGCTGGGAGACCCTTTTTAGAAAAATCCCTATTTTCCCATGAAACCGATCCATGATGAAGGTCACTCCTACATGGGAACCTTCTTTAAAAGCCACGAAAGCCCCGAGGGAAGCCCCCCATATCATTAAGTATCGAGCCATTTCTTCTGACCAGGGTAAAGGAGCTTTGAGGACATAACGAAAGAAAACCCCCATGAAAACGATAAGGGTCATCCCTCCTAAGATTAGAAAAAGGATCCATTTCATGAGGGAGTGAACGGATCGTTCAACTTTTAATAATCCTTTAAGAAGGTAATTCATTAAATTTGCCCTTCCCGATCTTCGTTTTTGATAGTGCAAAAATTGGGAGGGGATTCAAAAAGCTCCCTCCCAATTTTCGATCTACTTAGACAACTCCGTCTCTACTTCCTTGATGGCTTTCATCAATTTATCAATCCATGTCCTGCCAATCTGTTTTTCCACATACTCCATTACTGGTTTTTGAGCCGCCTCCCTAAACATGACCAACTCTTTTGGAGTGGGAGAATAGATCTCCATCCCTTTCTCCTTCAAAGCAGAAAGTCCAATGGCAGAATTGAGCTGTTGGATAGACCTCCCAATATACCCAGCATTAATGGCAGACACCTTTAGAACATCCTGGGTCTCTTTTGGAAGGGATTGGAAGAACTTCTCATTAATGAGGATGAAATCTACTCCATAGGTATGCCCATCCAGGGTTAGATATTTTTGAACCTCATAAAGTTTAAATGAAAGAATGACCGAGACTGGATTTTCTTGACCATCCACAACCTTCTGCTGAAGGGCTTGATAAGTCTCTGGCCAAGCTATAGGAGTGGGGGAAGCTCCAAGGGCTCTCACCAATGTGAGATAAATTGGACTCTCCATGACTCGGATCTTGAGCCCTTTGAGGTCAGCAGGAGATTTGATAAGGCGGACAGAGCTGGTGAAATTTCGGAAACCTGTCTCTCCATAGCCTAATACTCGCATTCCTGTTTTCTTCAGGATATCTTCTGCCATTTCTTTCCCAAACCAACCATCCATCACTTTCCAGGCTATGGGTGCAGACGAAAAGAGATAAGGGATATCCAAGACTTGAGCCTCTTTGTAAGTCCCGGCGATAGCCGCTGAAACCATGCACATTTGGATGGTCCCTAATTTTGTTGCCTCGATCAGCTCCCGCTCTCCGCCCAGTTGGCCGGCAGGAAATACTTTAACCTCTACAGCCCCAGATGTTCCTCCCTCGACCAAATGTTTAAATGCTACTGCAGCCGCTCCTTTTTTAGAGGTGCAGACATCTGGTGGATCGACGTGACCAAATTTGATCTCAATAGGGGCAGCAAAAGTTAAGGCAGAGATAAACATTAAACTAAATAAGCCTGCTAATCCAACTAACCATATTTTCCTTTTCTCCATTTCTTTCTTCCTCCTTTCTTTTAAATTTCCGATGGAGTTCTATAGATTCCTTTTTGGTTCGAAATTCGACCTTTGTATCACCTCCTTCCTTCATTCAAGAAGGCTTACCATTTATCTCCTTCAACAATTACATCTCAAAAGGTACCTTTACTAACTCTCCCCGTGAGAAGGCTTCAAAGGCCTCTTTAGCTTGTTCCAATTTAAATCTTTCGGTAATCATTGGTTCTGCTAAAACTTTTTTATATTCTACCCAGCGGATGGCCCTGAGAAACTGCCCCGGAAGGACCCCCACATCTCCCATGACCGTCAATCCGCTTCTTAGCAAGGTTAAAGGACTTATTGTGGATTCGGGATAGAGACCAAAAAGAACCACTCTTCCTCTTGCCGCCCCCAATTGGATGGCCAAAGGTACGGTTGAAGGATGGTTGGCTGTCTCCACGACAATATCACATCCCAGACCTTTCGTGATCTCTTTAACCCTTTCGACCACATTCTCTTTGCTCCCATTAATAATATGATCGGCACCGAGCTGGTTGGCCATTTCCAATCGTTTGGCATCTTGATCAAGACCGATGACAATCACCATAGACGCACCAGCAGACTTAAAAGCCTGAAGATGAAATAGGCCAATGGACCCAGGACCAATAATGGCTACCGTATCCCCTAACCTTGGCTTTACGTGGTCTAGGGTCCGGACAGTGAGGCCGATAGGCTCAAGAAAGGCGGCATCCATCATTGAAATCTCTTCTGGTAATTTATACGCAACGAAGGCTGGAACGACCCGATATTCGGCGAAGGTTCCGTCACAGGTAATACCCAGATGCCTCCATTGAAGACACATATTCGGGTAACCATTTAAACAATTTTCGCACTGGTTACATCCCCAAAGAGGATTAAGTCCTACCTTATCTCCAGGCCTAACATGAGAAACTCCCTTCCCCACATCCGCTACCACTCCGGCTCCTTCATGCCCCATAATCAATGGAATCGGGACCGGGACTCGTCCTTTGTATTTGTTGATAAGAATCATCACATCGCTATAGCAGATTCCTGCTGCCTTCATCTGAACCAGCACCTCACCAGGTCCAGGCTCAGGGATAGGCAATTCTTTTACTTCCATCGCTCCTTCATCTTCTTTCACTTTGAGAATCGCTTTCATATAAAGACTCCTTGAAAAATAAAGCATCTTAAATCTAAATCAACAAATTACGGTGGAAAACCTAAGGTATAAAGATGCCTTCCACCCTTTTCTCCTGGCCCTTTGATCACTGCTTCAATCTCTTCTCGATTTCTTTGGGTCGTCAGTTCAATCGGAGGTAACACTCCAGGTGGAAACCTTTCTAAAATGTCGTTATGGAGTTTGACTAAATAATCAAGAAATACCTCGATTGTTTTATAGGCCTTCTTAGGATCTGCCAAAGAGGCCTTTCCAAGGACACCCTCAGGATGGGTGATACATTCGATCCCTCGTGTCCCCCACTGACAGTGCCCCGGGATGGGATACCCATAAATATCTCCCCCCTTATCTACATGTCCCTCTGGTAAGAAACCTTCTGTTTTGGTATCTTCCGCATCCTCAAGCCTACACATTTCTGGAAAGAGAGCCATCGACATGGAAGTCTCTGCTTCATCTGCATGTCGGAAGGGTGTTTCATAAGGACCACCGTGTTCTTTATCCTTCAAAGCATCTCCCATTACCCTCGGAACATCTAAAAAGATAAGGATGGCTGGGACTTGATATCTTTTCGAAAACTCATTGATTGCAGAAGGAACCACATATTCCTGACCATGGAGGCTGAAAAGAATCTGTTTTCGAAACCCTGTATTCCATAGGCCAGCTATAACGGCTCTGAGATAGGCAGAAAAGACATCATCCGGAATAACCACTGTCCCTTTTTGTCCTAAATGATAAGCAGGATGGGAACCATAACAGATGGGATGAGCAACGGTACATCCTGTTTCTTTCGCCACCATTTCAGCCATACGGGTCACGAGAAAGGTATCCTCTCCATAGGGGCCAGCCGAACCATGGTTTTCCGTTGAGCCAATAGGAATAAGAATAATATCGTTCTTTTTTAATCTCTCCTCGACCTCTTTCCTTGTCATAGTTTGGAAATAGATTTTACTTGGCTTGTCCAGGTGCCCACCCTCCGGTGGGAACTTCCATTTTCCCATTGTTTTCCTCCTCTCAGATGGTTTTTTTACTCTTTACGATGACTCGGGAGTTGGGGTGAATAAATCCAGATAAATTTCAAAACCTCATCCCCGGTATTAATAATCTTATGAATTTTTCCGGGTGGGTTATAAATACATACACCTGGTTCAAGGGGAATTTCCCTTCCCTCGGTGACAAATACTCCTCTTCCAGAAATAAAGAACATGACCTCTTCCTCATGATCGTGTTTATGTTCCGGAACCATACCTCCTGGATAGGTTTCATTGACACCCATGGCGAGATTCTTTGATCCTACCGTTTTCTCAGAAACCAGAATCCAAGACATTCTGGGAGGGTCCCGGCGTTCCCCTTTCACATCCTTAATATGAACAACCCGAAGCTCTGACATTGAAACCTCCGTTGATCTAAACGAAAGAATTAACGAATTAAGATTCCTCCATTGACGTCTAAAGTAACGCCTGTGATCCAATCCGAACGTTTCGAGCCTAAAAAGATAGCCGCCTCTGCTACATCCTCAGGCAGTCCATCCTTCTGAATGGCGCGACCTATATTCCACGTAGCAAATACTTCTGGCGGGTATTGTTTAGTTTGTTCCGTCAAAATTGGGCCAGGAGCAATCGCATTTACATAAATACCGAAAGGACCAAGTTCTCGAGCCAAAGTCTGAGTGAGTCCAATCACCCCTGCCTTTGATGCTGCGTAATTCACACCTACACCAGGACGTCCAGTCCTTCCCCCTAAGGAGGCAATATTGATGATCTTTCCCCGACCCTGTTTTTTCATGATTGGAGTGACTGCCCGACAGCAGAGAAAGGTTCCAGTTAGGTTCACTTTAATGACCTCCTCAAAAATTTCCAAGGTCATCTCCTCAATAGGCTTATGCCGAGAAATTCCGGCATTGTTTACCAGAATATCTATTCGACCAAACTTTCTTACTACTTCCTCCACGGCCTTCGAAACCTCGGTTTCTGATGTCACATCGGCTCGGAGGGCTATGACCCTCTGACCTGTTGGATCAAGTGAATAAGACAAAGCCTTCACTAAAGAAAAATCGACATCCCAGAGGGCAAGCATCGAACCTTCTGTAAAAAATTTCTCCGAAATTGTTTTTCCTATCCCCCTGCCCGCTCCCGTAACAATTGTTACAAAGTCTTCAAGTTCCAATTTTTGCTCCTTTTCATGATTTCTCTATTTGTAGATTAAAAGATATCTTTTGGAATCTGAACTTCCCAGATTCGCCTCATTTCTTCCATGGAAATATCATAAACAGCATTGGTGGGAGGAAGGGGTTCTTCCCTCATGAATTCTGGAATATCAAAATATTCCTCAGAGACTCCTGCTCTTCGATTGAACTCCCTTTCCGTTTCGAGAGTCTCAATTCCCATTTTTTGAACATCTTCATAATTCACATCCCACCCGTATCGTCCTTTCAAAAAAAGGGCAAAAAGCTCAGGATTCTTAACGAAAGGAGGACGGGTAAAGAGGCAGAGCCCCATGGTATCAAGGATGGCAGCCCGGATCTGGAGTCTTCTTGAATTTTCTATCTGACCTTCTTTCCCCAATGGATTGATGGTCCTTGCGGTCTCAAAGGCATTTCCTGCTGTATGGTCTGCCCCCATTGGGGAGGTGGTATAGGTTACCCCATTTCCTTTTAAGGCACGTGGATCATAACCTGGAATAGCCTGCCCTTTGATGGCAGGGATCCTTCTTACTCCCAAGACACGTCCTGTGACCACAACTCCATTCCCGAGAATCCTTCCCAGATAAGTCCCTCTTCCAATCTGTCGAATGAGGTCTTTTGCACCCTCTGCATCTCCAAATGGAATGACTCCAGCCTCCATAGCTACTCCGATGGCTGCCCCTGTTTCAATGCTATCTACTCCCACTTCATTGCAAAGCCTATTTAACTCTGCAATATCATCAAGATTACCAATTCCACAATTCGTTCCAAGAAGAACGATATTCTCATATTGAATAGAGGCTACTGTTTTTTTCCCTGATGGATCTGGAAAGACATTTGAACATGAAATGATACATCCCCTCGTACAGGGAGTTCCTGAACGACCTTCTCCTCCACGGTCCGCAATTACTTCAGCAATTCTTTCTCCAGAAATTTCTTCGGCCTTCTCAAATTGACCTAAACTAAAATTTCTGGTCGGAAGGAGACCAAGTTCATTTGCGATCATTAAAATCGCAGGAGTTCCAAATTTGTGTCTATTTTCAGTCTTCGGGTCTTCAAGGAGGGCTTGGGTTAAAGTCTTACTTACCTCTCGTAGTAGATTCTCATCATACATTTTGGGAGCGATGGCTTCTGAATCATCCACCACAATCGCCTTGACGCCCTTGGCTCCCATCACGGCTCCAAGGCCCCCTCGTGCCGCATAGCGAATCTGAATATCGTTTGCATCGGTTACGGCCACTCCTGCTCCACCCATTGTCATCTCTCCCGCGGGGCCGATGCAAATGATCCCGACCTCGCGACCGAATTCTTCTCGAAGTAACCGAATCGTCTCTGAAACGTATCTTCCTTTTAAACTGGCAAATTCTGAGAGACGGACTTCTTTTGAATTGACCAATAACACCTTCGGGATCTTTTTTTCTGGAAGATCCTCTAATACGATTGCTTTGATTCCAAGTCTGGCAATCTTTTTTCCGGCTTCCCCTCCTACATCACTTTCCTTAACTCCACGAGTCAGCGGGCTCTTCCCACCTATAGAAAATTTCCCTGTGGTGGTGATAAAGGTATCTCCTAAAAGCCCTGGAGTGATAATGAGTTTATTGTACCGTCCGAGAGGATCACATGAAGGGGGAACTTCCCGGATGAGAAATTTGGAAATGAGTAATCGTCCACCCCAGTGCATCTCCTCTTCTGTGGCCTCTTGCCTGACGATGTCCCCAGTTCGAGTATTGACCCTGATAATCCACTTCATTTTTATTTCCCCTGAAATGAATTTAATCTAACTGGACTTTTCACTTGTTCTAAAAGTTTATTTAATTCCTCGATGACCGAATCGTTTAGCTCGACCCCCTCTAATAAACTTTTTTCTTCCTTCTCACGCTCAATCTCTCCAGGGAGGTAAATTCTAAAAACCCCTTTTGCCTTTCTTGAATGCTTAATCATTTCACTATAAGCGTTAATTAATGTTTTAAATTGGATTAATGGCATAAATCTTTCAATATGAATGGCCATTGTGAATACCCCTATCCCGGTGGGCCCTAAGGGCTCATGAAATGTTTTGACATTTGGACCATATTGAGAACCCGAAAGCACTCCAGCAAGGACATCAATCATAAGGGCGAGGCCATATCCCTTGGGTCCTCCAATGGGTAAAAGAGTTCCCTTTAAGGCTGCCACTGGATCGGTGGTTGGGGTTCCTGCCTCATCCAAGGCCCATCCAAGAGGAATAGGTTCTTTCATTCGTTGGGCTTTTCGTATCTTACCCCTCGCCACAACACTGGAAGACATATCAAGAATGATGGGTCCTTTAGAATTACATGGAATAGCTATGGAAAGGGGATTTGTTCCAAAAAATGGATCAACCCCTCCCCAAGGGGCCATGGAGGGAGCGGAATTGCACATCACGACTCCCACCATTCCTTCTTCTGCGGCCATTTGAGTGTAATAAGCAAGGATTCCGATATGATTGGTATTTCTCACAAGGGTGATCCCTATTCCATAATCACGAGCTTTTTGAATGCTAATTTCCATCGCTTTATAAGCAGCCACTTGACCTAATCCATTTCCACCGTCCAGCAGGGCTGTAGCCCCTTCTTCACGAATGACTTTAAGAGGTGTTGGAATACAGATCATTTGGCTCGACACGCGATCCGAGAGAAGCTTTAAAAAACGAACCCCATGGGTATCGATTCCCCTCATTTCAGCTCGAATTAAACATTCAGCAACCAAACCTGCTTCCTTTTCAGGGAGATGGAGTCCTTTAAGAATTTCAATGGAAACTTCTTTTAATCTTTCCACTTGGACCTTCATAAATAAAATTACTCTTCCTCCAAACCTAAGAAGTCAAAAACCTTTTGAAGTTGATTTAATTCCACGCTTGAAATACCACTCCTCAATTTCTCTGCCTTTATTCTCTCAGCTTCTATCCTGTTTAACGACCTCTTTAAAACTTCTTCACAGGCCCCTTGTTCTACCACCACCATTCCATCATCATCTCCAAGGATCAAATCCCCAGGACGAACCAAGACGCCTCCAAAGAGAATAGGGTGATTGATTAATCCAAGAACTGTTTTCGTAGTCCCCTTAATGCAAAATCCTCTGCAGAATACCGGAAATCCTATTCGGATGATCTCGGCAGAATCCCTGATACAACCATCGATAGCCAATCCCTCTAAATTCTTAGCCATTGCCGAAGTGGCCATTAACGCTCCCCAGTAGCCAGCCTCATAATGTCCTCCTACAGAGGCGACTAGGACATCGCCTGGCTGAGCCTTTTCCAAAGCCTTGTGAAGCATTAAATTATCTCCGGGTGCACATTGAACAGTAAATGCAGGACCGCAGAGGCGGATTCCACTTTTTATGGGTTTAATGGCACAATCCACTGCCCCTTTCTTTTCATTGGCTTCATGAACGGTGGCAGTGCTCATTGCCCGAAACTTATCGATCAGGTCTTTCGAAGGTCTCTTAAACTGGGTAATAACATGAACCAATCTTTAGACCCCTCTTCCCAAAACCTTTTCATAAGATCTTTTTTAGGTATTCCAAAGAATTTCTTAGATGGTTTCGAACGGCCTTCTCAGCCCTTTCAGGATCTTGTGCCTCCATCGCATCTAATATCTCCAGATGCTCTTGGAAGGACTCCTTCGATCGAGCTGAGGGTGAATTATTAAAAAAATAGATACGATTTCTCACAATATGATCCTGTAGGCCTTTGTAAATTTCTGTTAATCGACTATTCCCCAATGTCTCAAAAATAAAGGTGTGAATTTCATCTCCCGATTTAAAAAAACTTAATTCGGATTTCTCTTTTCCATATTCAGAGGAGGTGAATCTATCTCTAAGAAGTTTAAGTTTTTCCTTATCTACCTTCATGATTGCCCGTTTTATGGCTTCACATTCTAAGATCTCCCTTATTTCGTGGATTTCACGAATATCTTGGAAAGAGATCCTTGAAACAAAGGAACCTTTCCCAGGAATATTTTCCACCAAACCTTCCTTTTGAAGCTGCTGAAGGGCCTCTCGTATGGGTGTTTTACTCGTTTTTAACTCCTTCGAAAGGCTGCTTTCGTTAAGTGGTTCCCCTGGTTTTAAGGTATTATGGATAATTCTTTTTTTTAGATTCTCATAAACAATCGTTTTCTTGCTCTTTGGGCTGTTTCCAAGTTTCATAGTATAAAATATCATTAAAATATTTTGAGGATACTATTAGCATACTGAAAAAATCTTGTCAATAGAAAAATGAACTGGCCACCCACCAATTTTAGGTATTTCATTCTGGAATATTTTCTACTCATGAAAAGGAAGGAATCATTGGCTATGGGGTGTTGTTTAAGAAGAATTTATTAGGGTTAAATTGGCATGATCAACCTTAGTCCAAACCGAGCGCCTTTGGTATCTCGTATTTGTTCTTCAACCGCCATCCGACGGTCATAGAGGGAGGCAAGATGGGCAAGGGAATCTTCCAGGTTGGTGGCTAACCACCAGGGCTCTCTTTGACCTCTGGCCCAGATCCCAACGACTCGCAAACGAACAGCCCCATCCTGTCTAAGAAGGACAGGGCCGAGATCCAGGGCATGGCCGGGTTGTAAACCGCATCGCTTAAGGAGGCGTTTGCCTTTTTTAAACTCCACCGTAATCTGATCTGAAATGCGGACCAAAAAGGAATGTCCTTTCTGTTCCAGTAGAAGCTTGAGATAGCTGACTTGTCGAAAACCCCGATCAGAGAGAAAACAGGCCTTCGCTTTAATCTCATCTTAAAGCATATAGAGGATTCGAAGGAAATGATTTTACCAGATATTCTGGGATCGTTGGATCTGGGTCTTATTAAATACCGAGGCGTAGACAGGGATGGGCCTGGTGCCTCGGATCACCGAGGACAACCACATCCGAAGGGGTGGATGCCATTCGGTCCAATTGATTCCGATAAGCAGGGGACGATAAAAACGGGTCAGGGAACTACCCAACTGGCTTCCTGTGGTTTGAGAGATAAAGTCCGCAACGGCAATAGAGGTGGCCTGAGCAATCCAGGCCACTCCCTGGACGACCAAAAGGATGCTTTTCCTCTGACATCCCCGAAGAGGTTTAAGAATCTCCTCCCCCACCCTGAGATGATCCTTTGGAACCATTTCTGAGCCTCCTTCTGTTTCTCATTACAAATCGCCTCGCCAATCTCCACGAGACGACGGAAAAGCTTCTGAAAAAGGGGGTAGTTTTCTACTTGCTCTTCCAACCTCCGAATCTCTTCAAGATCATGGATCCTTCGGCTTATGGTTTTGCCTTTTTTCTTAAAAGTGAAGAGGGCATAGGGGCCGCAGAGGATAGGCTTTCGTTTTCCTTTTGATTTGATCTTGAGAAATTGTCGGATCACAGAGACCTCCTCGTCTCTTCGATCAAAGCGATCTGGTCAAGAATTCCCTTCTGTTTTCTCCACGCCCATCAATCCCCTTGTTGATTGAGGAAAGCGCCAGCCATGGCCAGATGCCCTTTCAGTTTTTCTCTTCCCGTGCGATTGATTTGATGGATTCCGAATATAATTGGAGGAACTGATATAGGGCTTTATGGCGATCAAACCTCCATCCGCGTATTGGCTCATCCCATAGACATTGGGCACCATAACCCAATCGTAGGCATCGATGAAGAGCTCCATGAACCAGCGATAGACCTCCTCCGGATCGATTTCGCAGAGAAGCATGATGTTGCTCGTAAGAACTCAGATATGACCAGAATGATCTCCCTTGCACGTCTTTTCCGCCATCTCTCCCTTCTTGCCGTAAAATACTTATTATAAATACCCTCCGAAAAGTGAAAAGCCAAACCCTTGCCCTCCATGAAATCCTATGGTATGTCTCTCAATATGAATGAAACCTGGGATGTCATCATCATTGGTTCGGGCATTGGAGGGTTGACAGCCGCTGCCCATTTGGTTCAGAAAGGTCTCCGAGTCTTGGTCCTCGAGAGAAACTCCCATATCGGCGGAACGGCCTATGTCTATTCCAGGAAGGGATTCACTCTTCCCATGGGGCCCCTCGGGTTCAGCCATCCAGGCTTTGTTCAGAATACGCTGATCCATCTCGGGGTTGGAGAAAACCTCAGATTCTCTCGGGTTCATTATCGCGTCAGGGCCTTTGGTCTGGATTTTGCGGTATCACTTCCTTTTAAAGAGATGGTAAAAGAATTGTCACGACTCTTCCCTGCCGATGCTAAAGGAGTGGAACAATTTTTTAAGGACATCGATGAATCCCTATCCAAACAGAATCGTGATCTCAATCGCTCGAAGCCTGCTCAAACACGGGAGATTTCTGCCTCAGACTATCTCCACGGTCTCATTAAGGACTGGAGGCTCCGATGCATTCTCGGGAGTATTGGCACAAGGGAGCCTTACAGTGGCCTTCCCCTGCTTGCCGCGATGTGGAATCTCATGAGCCACGAAGGAATATGGTTTCCAGAAGAAGGAATGCAACCCTTCTGCGAGCGACTCGGCAGTGCAGTGGTTGGCAAGAGCAACGGGAGCGGTCAGATTCGATTGAACCAGGAAGTCGCCCAGATTCGAGTGGATCAGGGAAAAGTTCTTGGGGTGAGGCTAAGGGGTGGAACGGAGATTGGTGCCTCCTCTGTCATTTCGAATGCTGACTTTAAAACAACTTTCCTCAAGCTCACAGATCCCAAGACAATTCCTCCAGAATGGTACGATGCGGTGGCTCGTTCCCGACAAACGGGCTCTGTTTTCCAGGTCTGCCTTGGAGTGGATACAAGTAAAGCAGATCTATCAGCATTTGAGAAAGCAAGCAGGCTTATCTTTAGAAGGAACGGAAAGAACGTTCGAGAGGCAGGGGACATTGACTGGAAGTCTCAAGGGATTGATCCCGAAGCCCTCGCTGGCCAGGAACTGGAAGTGAGTCTCTGGGGAAAGGACTGGGAGAGCATCTCCTCTAAAGAGCGTGTCACCATTGTTATCCGGGCTGAAGCGGAATATAGTCACTTTGCAAAATACCGATTGGGTTGGAGAAAAAGGTCTCCAAACTACACAGAATATAAAACTCGACTCGCCCATGCTCTGATCCAAGAGATCGACCATCTCATTCCAGGTCTTGAGAAGGCAATTTTGGTGATGGATGTCGCCACTCCCCTTACCTTTGAAGATCAAGGCGGAAGGAGTGGTGGAGCGGTAGCAGGATGGTCGTGGGATTATGAGAATTTCCGTGATGACCAGCCTAAAGAACTCATCCGCACACCGATCAAGGGCCTGTACATGGCAGGTATTCAGGCCTTCTCGGCTCTCTTCATGGGTGGAGTGCCCACAGCCATGGAGAGCGGAAAACGGGCAGCAAAAGCTGTCCTTGAGGGCACAGGGCCTGTCGAAAAAATTTCAATTCCCCCAATCGATCCTGAATCAAGTTCAGGACAGGGCCCGGGACGATAACAAAAAAGGGTAAATAAAAATCCCCTTCTCTCTCGTTTCAAAAGAAACGAATGCGATCGGATAGACCACAATATCTTAACGAGAAGACTCAAGTATTGTCAACTTGATATCCTGCCTCTACAATCGCTTTGACCACCTGGTCTGTGGGAATGGCTTTAGTGTTTCTAAATTGAACCTCTCCTGTTTCAAGGTCCACCCGAATATTTTCAATTCCATCCAACGATTGGAGTACCTTCGTCACGGTCATCACACAATGCTGACAACTCATGCCCTTCACTTTTAAAAGCTCCATCCCCTCTTCTTTCGTTACTTCAGTCGCTTTGGACCCCAGAGCGTGCGCTTCAGCACCTTCTTCTTTTCGATCCTCACTCCCAGGTGTTTCCTTCTCTTTTTCGAATGCAACCTTTTCCTTCTCTTTCATCAGCTCTTCAACCCAGAGCGGGTGCCGTTCCTTGGCATAACTGAGATCAACTTTTCCAGTAAAGATCGACTTGGCTAAGGGTCGATTGACCTTGAAGATCAGTGCTGCTAGATGGGCCAGGATCCCTAAAAGAAAAAAGAATGTCGCAAAGGTATGGGTCAGCGTCATCGTGGTGATGAAGGTGGGTGGCAGATAGACCCCTGGCAGGTTTTTGATGACCTTTGCGATGCCCGTCAGGACAAGGACTAAACCCACGCCTCCCAGATAGGCATAAGCGAGTCTCTGCTCGGGAAGATATTTATGCGATCTGGGTTCTTCACCAAAACCGAACAGGGCCAGGATCGTCTTGATGGAGGCTTTGACATCGCCCTTTTTAGGCAGTAACCCCTGGTGTCCCAACCATCCATGATAAAGGGCATGAAAAATCATGACAGAGACGAAAAGGATGCCTGCCAGGTAATGGATTTTTAAATGGATGAAGAAGTCTCCAGCCCATCCCAGGCCCGGGATCTGAGTCACCATAAATCGTTTGTACATGGGGAGCTCTCCAAAGCCTGAAAAGATCAGAAGGATCCCAGAAAGAGCCAGAACCCAATGTTCGATCAGTTCAATGGGGTGGTGCCGAAGAATAACTTTCTTTTCCTCAATGATCCTTTCCCTCATTTCTTCTCCTCCCTCTTTTCCTCTCTTCGATGATAAATGGCAAGGCCGATCGCTCCCAACGCGCCCAAAAGCGGGCCGAAGAGAAACCCCTTTGCCCATCCGTTCACGTCGCGTAGCGGATTGAGCACCCTCCCCATGTGCAGGTTCGACTTCGCCTCTTTCAATTTGGCATCAATCTCTTCAAAAGGGACCTTACTGACATAGAGGGTGGCCGTTCCTTCGTTCTCTTTCTCTCCGTAGATGAAACCGTGGATCTCCTTGGCCCTCTCATGAGCCATCTTTAAGATGGTCTCCCGGATTCCAAAATGGAGAGGCCTTTTTCCCCCTAACCTTTTCTCACAGGCCTCCACGCAGGCCGGGGCCTGTCCTTTCTTGATCCGATCGTGGCAAAGATCGCACTTGTACATCACCCCACCCCCGGCAGGAAGGGGTTGAAGTTTAAGATAGGGTCCCACACCGCTCTGCCTTTGAGGGATATGCCAAGGACAAACCGCTTTACATTTAGCCCCTCCCATACAGAGATCGTGGTTGATCACAACAGACCCATTCGCATATTTATTCAAGGCTCCGAAAGGACAGAGATGAGCGCAGGGCGGATTGTCGCAATGCATACATCGCCGGGGAATAAAAACTTCCCCTCCCTCCGTATCGACTTTTTGCACCGTTGTCCAGTTGTAGGGAGTGAGGGTGTTGATCACATCCTTTTTCTTTGACCAGTCATCATGCGTCTTTTGAGGCCAGAGGTCTTTGATCGGTTCGACAGGGTTAGGAAACTTCTTCTCATTCTCCCGTCTGCATGCCTCCACACATTTCGGCACGGGTTCATTCTTGCACCCATCGCATTTGGTCAAATCGATAAGGGTGGCATAAGTCCCGGCTTTTGCAGAAACAGTTTGGACCATCCCAGCAGTGAGGGCCGCACCAAAAAGTGTCGCCACAGTCCCCTTCTTCAAAAAATTCCTCCTCGTCAGCATGTTACCGTTCTTCATGCCTATCTCTCCTTTTATATAACCTATATGCTAGGCCTTTTGTGCTTTGCAGATTATTTCTCACGCCCAATTCATATACTTTGAGATAATTTCTTTGAAGTTTTGTAGGGATTCATTCCATTTCATACCGGGCTCCCTGCGGCCTTTCTCCAAACATTCTTCCAGATGATCCTGGATGATGATCGATCCGACTTTTTTAAGTGCCGCGGTGGCCGCCGCGCTCTGCATCAGGATGTCTTCACAAGGTGCATCCTCTTCCACCATACGCTGCAGGCCCCGGATCTGTCCCTCCACTCTTTTCAGCCTTGCTAAGATGTCTTTCTTACGTCCGCTTTGATTCATACCCTACCCCCCTATAGTATATAGATATGTTAACGGGTTCCCATTCATTTGTCAAGGGAAGATCGGTCTACTTTTTTTTGAAAGCCATCCTGTGGAAATAATTGGGGTCAGACCTTGCAATATAACAAGTAGCTGCTATTATTATTTAACCAATTATGGCAAGACCATTGAGAGTAGAATTTCCAGAGCAGTTCATCCCATAACATCGAGGGGGAATGAAAGAGAGGAGATATTCCTTAAGGGCTACTCTTACGATTTAGTAGGGAAAGAAACATGTGAATATTTTGGTGTGCATTATACTACAATATGCAGAGCCATTAAAATGATATGCGCTAAGCAGAAAATCTCTAACCATGATGTATGGTCCCCCTGAATTTAACAGTGTTCCCTTAAACCCAGCAGATGTTAGAACGTTAATCGATGAGAAGATAGACCCAAGGGATATCTCCAGATTGAAGAGATGAAAAAAGAAGGCTTGTATTGAAAAAAAACGCTCTATGGGGAACTTATCAGAAAGAAATATCTTCTTTGCGATGAGGATTCGTCTGTTAAGGGTTAAAAATTCAAACATTTTCGGCCAGTATTTATTATTAGGCTCAATGGAAGGAGGATCAAAAAATGACCAGGAAGTTTATACTTTTCGTGCTTCTTCTATTATTAAGCCAGCCTATTGTTTTTGCACAAGAAACTTCAGATAAATTTTCCTTATTGATCGAAAATGGTGCGAGGATGATCAGGGAAAATGAGATTGGAAAGGTTTTCAATCTCATTAAAGATCTTACTCCAGAAAAGAGATATGACTTTAGAGTTAGAGTCATTGAAAACTTTGCAAATTTAAAAGCCTATTTGATCTCAAATAAAAAAGAATACGGTAAGAAGTGGCAAGAGGATTATAAATCCTTATGTTATACTAAAGACACATCAGCCACACCAATTTTACTCGATCTCCTAAAGGATAATGATCCATATATACGTGCATTTACAGCGAGGACTCTTGGTTTTTTAGGCGATCATACATCTTTGGAGGCACTCAGAGAATTGGCAAAACAAGACCCGAATCGAAAAGTAAGGTCAAGAGCGAGAGAGACGTATAAAAGAATCACAGGATATGATCTTCCCTAAATAGATTTTGAATGAAATAGGGTGATTGAAAATCATTTTATTTTAGGGTATTTTTTCAATAGATTGTAAAAAAATGGGGAATCCTGTCTTTCAATTGAAGAGAATCTCTTTAATCAAATTTACAATACTTGGTCTCTCACTCCTATCCAATAGTTCTAAGTCGAATCTCATCCGTTTAACCCATCTCGCTGAAAAGATTCCTCAAAAGGATTCCTATCGGGAAAAGATCGGATGGATTCGAGAACTATTCAAACAAGGTCATCCTTCACTTGATATTGCCCGAAGGATCATCAAAGAGGCCAATCCGAAACAACGAGAAAGAATCATCCATTTTATAATCGATCAATTCTTAGAGGGGACCAATCGAAGAAAGGCATTTGAATCCTGCACAGGATACTATCCTCCACGGGCTATGCTTATCAGCCCCACAATGAGATGTAATCTCAACTGTTACGGTTGTTATGCAGGAAGTTATTCGAAGGAAAAAGAATTAGAAAAAGAGGAGATCAATCGGGTTCTCAGAGAGGCTGAGGAGATGGGAATTCATCTGGTGGTCGTTCTTGGAGGAGAACCATTCCTGAGGGAAGACCTTTTTGAGATTTACAGGGAGCACCCTCGAATGCTCTTCCACGTCTTTACTCATGGGGGCCTTCTTAATGAGAAGACTGTGGAAACAATGGCATCTCTTGGAAATGTCTCTCCTGCAATCAGTATGGAAGGCTACGAGGAGGAAACAGACCGGAGAAGGGGAAAAGGACATTTTAAGAAATTAATGAGGGGGATGGAACTACTACGAGCAGCGAAAATCCTTTTTGCATGTTCCCTCACTCAAACCCGGCAGAATACAGATATCATCACCAGTGATTCTTTTATCGATTTCTTAATTGATCAAGGAGTTATTCTCATCTGGTATTTCATGTGCATTCCGGTGGGAAGGAATCCAGATCTTCGCTGGATGCCCACCCCAGCTCAGAGAGACCAATTGAGACA
>JBBIMX010000030.1:0-31733 GCA_037444165.1 Deltaproteobacteria bacterium
AGAGACGACAATTCAAACTTGGAAAAAAACGACATTTCAAACTTGGGATCACAATGGAACCCCTTGTAACCCCTCACTCAGAAGTGGGGAATAAGCCCGAGAGGGGTATTGGAGAAACCCATTCCGACCGAATCGGATCCGACTCGATCGAAAATTCAGCAACCTTATTTCAGTGGCAGATTCCATTTTTGTAGAGGGTGTAATAAAAAAGTGAAATGGGAGGTATGGAGTTATGCGGGGTGCCAGTTTTTTTAAACTGGCACCCATTTAAGGCATGAAGATAAGATTATCTCCCCAAGCGTTTTTTAAACTCTTCTTTTAGCATCGGAACTACGGTGAAAAGGTCGCCCACGATTCCATAGGTGGCAATTTTGAAGATGGGGGCTTCTGGGTCTTTATTGATGGCTACAATAACCTCGGAGGTTTTCATTCCGGCCTGATGCTGAATGGAACCTGAAATCCCGCAAGCAATGTAGATCTTAGGCCGGACGGTTCTTCCTGTCTGGCCCACCTGATGTTCATAAGAGATCCATCCAGAATCCACAGCCGCTCGAGAGGCTCCCACGGCTGCCCCTAAGACCTCGGCAAGTTCCCGGATAGGCTTAAATCCTTCAGGACCTCCAACCCCTCTTCCTCCCGAAACGATGATCTCGGCATCTGCGAGATTGACCGTCTCGGCCCCCTTGATGAATTCTAACACCTTTGTTCGAACCTGTTCTTCCGTCATCTGAAGTGGTTCTCGGATGATCTCCCCTTTCCTTGAATCGTCCCTCTCTGGCATGGGAAAGACCTTCGGTCTCACCGTAGCCATCTGGGGTCGATAATTGGGGTAGTCGAGGATGGTTGCCATGATATTTCCCCCAAAAGCGGGCCGGGTCTGTCGGAGATACTTTGTTTCAGGATCAATATCCAAACCCGTGCAATCTGCAGTCAATCCAACCTCCAGAGTCGTCGCCACCGTACCTGCAAAGTCTCTTCCCTGAGTCGTCGCTCCAAAGAGAACGATTTCAGGTTTGTATTTCCGGATAAGATCGACCGCTGCCTTGGCATAGGGATCGGTCCGGTAGATCTTAAACAAGGGACTCTCGACCAGGTAGACCTTTTCGGCTCCGTAGGCAATAGCCTCTTTGGCGAAGGGTTCTGCGACTTCTGGATCTGCAAAGAGCATTCCACAGAGTTTACATCCTAAGGCATCGGCCAATTTTCTTCCTTCTCCAAGAAGCTCAAAAGAGACGCCCGAAACCTTTCCAAATTCATGTTCAATAAAAACCCAAACATCCTTATAGGCCGAGGTATCTATGGTGACCGCCTTCTCTTCCTTCTCTAAGGTGATTGCATTGACCGGGCAAACATCCACACAAGCGCCGCAAAAGGTACATTTTTCATCTACGACAGCGATTCCTTCCTTCATGCTTAAAGCCCCAAAAGGGCAGGCAGGAACACAGGATTCACAGCCTGTACAGATATCCTTATCAATGATTAATCTGGCCATTCGTTCTCCTCCTCATCCATCAAGATCTGTTTATTTAATAAACTTTGTTTCCATCAGTTTGGAGACCAGCAGAGGGACCACTTCACTGAGTTCTCCTTTTAAGATTTCTCCCCCTCCTCCTCTTGGTTCAGGATTAAAGACCTTGACCACCCAGGTGGGCGATCCTTTTAAACCGATTCGATTTTCATCCGCATTAATGTCCTTAGCGGTAAGGGTTGGAATTTGAGCCTTGGCTGCTTTTTTAATCCCGATGAGGGAGGGGAGTCTGGGTTCATTGATATCCTTGACCACCGTGATCAACGCCGGAAGCGGTGCCTCCACGACCTCTCTTCCATACTCGAGGAGCCTCTCCACAATGATTTTCTTCTTTTCAAGGTTGATTTCCCGAATCTTTGAGACATAGGTCAGCTGAGGGATTCCCAATCGAGTGGCCACACCAGGGCCGACCTGAGCGGTATCTCCATCGATCGCCTGCTTTCCACAGATGACCAGATCTGCTCCCCCGATGTATTCAATCGTCTTGGAAAGGGCATAAGCTGTGGCCAGGGTGTCCGATCCGGCAAAGGCCTTGTCCGACACAAGGTAGACTTTGTCCGCCCCTACTGCCAAAGCATTTCTCAGCACCTCGATCGCCTGAGGAGGTCCCATGGTGATGACATGGACCTCCCCTCCTAACTTCTCTTTGATCCGGAGGGCCTCTTCAATGGCATACTCATCGAAGGGATTGCAAATACTTGCCACCCCTTCTCGAATCAGAGTGTTTGTTTTAGGATCGATCTTGACATCCGTAGTATCTGGAACTTGTTTCACACATACGACGATCTTCACGGTTTTCTCCTCCTTTATCTTCCTTTAAAATTAGGTTTCCTCTTTTCAACGAAAGCGCTCATCCCTTCCTTCTGGTCTTCACTGGCAAACCCAATTCCAAAGGCATAGGATTCAAGCGCACAGGCCTCTGTTAAATCCATATTGAATCCCGCATCAATAACCATCTTGGCCAGTCTTATCCCAATCGCTCCGTTGGCTGCGATCTGAGAGGCGACCTTTTTGGTCTCTTCCATTAGGGTGGCTTGAGGAACGACGCGATTGACAATGCCCATCTGATAGGCCTCTTGAGCGGTGATCATCTTTCCTGTGAAGATTAGCTCCTTGGCCTTCCCTTTTCCAATCAGCCGAGGCAGTCTCTGGGTTCCTCCAAACCCAGGAAAGATCCCAAGGGTTACCTCCGGGAGTCCGAACTTTGCATTCTCAGAGGCGTAAATAAAATCACAGGCTAGGGCGATTTCCGTCCCTCCTCCCAGGGCAAACCCATTAACCGCGGCGATGACTACCCGGTCCAGGTCCTGGATCATCTTTAGCGTATGATGGCCGAGTTTTGAAAAATTAAGCGCCTCGATCGAATTCATATCCTTCATCTCTAAGATATCGGCTCCTGCCACAAAGGCCTTCTCTCCAGCTCCGGTGAGGATAAGAACCCTTACCTCTGGATGATCTTTTATTTCTTGGATTCCTAATTGGATTTCATTCAAGGTCTCTCGGTTCAGTGCGTTGAGAGCCTTGGGCCGGTTAATGGTGAGAATGCCGATCTCCCCTTCAAAAGATAAGAGAATGTTTTTAAATTCCATCGCTCCTCCTTTTTGTCTCTTTGGTCACTCCCATTTTTCTATGATCATTGCCATGCCCTGCCCCCCTCCGATACAGAGAGTGGCAAGTCCCAGATTTACTCCTCTTCTTCTCATCTCATGGAGAAGAGAAACGATTAATCTTGCACCCGTGCATCCAATGGGATGGCCTAAAGAGATCCCACTTCCATTCACATTGGTTTTGTCCAGATCAAATCGAAGTTCCCGAATACAGGCAATCGCCTGGGAAGCAAAGGCCTCATTGAGTTCGACGAGGCCGATCTCTTTAAGGGTCACACCGGTTTTCTTGAAGATTTTCCTTACCGCCGGGATAGGGCCCAAGCCCATATACGCAGGATCGACTCCTCCTGAGGAGAAGGCTTTGATTTTTCCCAGGGGTTTGAGACCCAGATCCTCTGCTTTTTCCTTTGACATCAGAAGCACGGCTGCCGCTGCATCGTTAATCCCAGAAGCATTTCCAGCGGTCACGGTACCTCCTTGCTTAAACACCGGAGGAAGTTTAGCCATCTTTTCTAAACTCGTATCCATGGGTCTTTCATCCACTTCGAAACGGAGAGGATCTCCTTTCTTTTGGGGAACTTCCACAGGAACAATCTCTTCTTTAAAGATCCCCTTCTGAATGGCACTTCTTGCCCTTTGATGGCTGAGAAGCCCTATCTCATCCTGCTCTTTTCTTGAAATGCCATACGTCTCTGCAATATTTTCGGCCGTGACTCCCATATGATATCCATAAAAGATTTCGAAGAGACCATCGAAGACCATCAAGTCGACCATCTCCTGATTGAACATCCTTGCTCCCCATCGACCCATGGGAAAGGCATAGGGAGCTTGACTCATATTCTCCATCCCCCCAGCGATAATCACCTCTGCCTCTCCCGTTTGAATCGCCTGAGCTCCCAAGGCAATGGCTTTCATTCCAGAGGCACAGACCTTATTCACGGTAAAAGCATTTGTCTCTTTTGGAATTCCTGCGTAAATCATAGCCTGCCGAGCAGGATTCTGGCCCTGACCCGCCTGAAGGACATTGCCCATGATCACCTCATCGACTTCCACTTCTTGAAGAGGATCTTCCCATTGATAATATTTTTTCTCTAAATCCGTCATCCCTTTTCCTCGATAAATCTCAGGAGCCACTTCTAAGTATTCCTTCTTGGGCACAGGCTTAAGGCCTGCTCTTCGTAATACTTCTCGAATGACCGTAGCCCCTAACTTTGTTGCCGAGATGTCTTTTAATGAACCTCCAAAGGCACCGATCGCTGTCCTGCACGCACTGACTATAACCACTTCTCTCATCACTCTCTCCTAAATTAAGGATATTTTTCACAAGTTTTTAGCCCAAAACCTGATGTTTGTCAACCCTTTTTTGAATTTTATACAATCTATTGATTCTTAATAAATTTCGATAGATTAGCCGCTATTAGAATAGCTTTCTTCAGTCTTACGGGATTGGCTAATCCCTTACCTCCAAACACTTTCGGTTGGGGAATGGAGAATGGTGGGCGGTCTGGACATCCCAGATCCTGGGGCCAAAAGATTAGAGTTTAATTTCGATAATCGATTTTTCTTTTAAGCCCTTGAGAAACTGTTTGAGGGCCTTCTCCATTTCTTGATTCAAGTAGTCCGTTTTCACCTTCTCTTTCACTTCTTCAAAGGGAAGAGGGTCTCCCCCTTTCCGCTCAATCAGCTTGATGAGATGAAAACCCATCTCGGTTCGGATGAGCGGACTGACCTGACCCACCTCCAGTTTCAAGATTTCCTTTTCCAGGGCTGGAAGGAGTTCCCCTCGTTTAAAGAATCCCATGTCTCCCCGATCCTTAGCAGAACCGTCATCTGAATAAAGAAGGGCCATCTGTCCAAAATCCTCTCCTCTTTTAATTCTTTCCAAGACCTCCTCACATTTTTTTCGAATCCTTCCAACCTCCTGTGGAGAAGCATCTTTCGGGACGTAAAAAAGGATATGGCCCGGTCGAAACATTTCTTCCTCACGATAGCGATCAAGGTTCTTTTGATAGAACTCCCTCAATTCCTTCTCCCCTTTTGGGGGGTCCACCTTGACGGCCCAGCTCACCACCTTTGTCCGAAGAATCTGTTTCTCGATCTCCTTTCGATATCGCTCAAAGGTGAGACCCTCATTGGCCAAGGCCCTTTCAAGATCTTCTTGGCTTGCCCGGTGCTGACGTTTAATATCCTCAATGACGGCATCTATTTCTTTACCGGTCACTTTCATTCCAGCCTTTTTTGCCTCTTGGTCGATTAATCTCTCTTCGATGAGGACGTCGAGGACCTTTCGAATGACCTCCTCGTTCATTCTCTTTTTCTGGACACGATCCTCGGTCTGGATCTTTTCCAAAAGGGGACGAGCCCTCATCTCCACCTCAGACAGGGTGATAATCTCCTCGTTGACGATCGCCGCGATTCGGTCCACCACGGCCAAGCTATGGGGAATCTCAAGGAAAATGAAGAGAATCCATCCTCCCCATAGAAAAAGTCCCGTCAGGATTTTAACCAGGCACGATCGACCTTGATCTTTGCCTTCTTTTTGAGATCGTTGAACCATTGCTGGAAAGCCTCCTCCCCTTTCTTCTTCTCCAGTTCTTTAAAGATCGCCGATTTAGCCTCCTCAAATGAGATCTCCCGGGCTTCCATCTTCTCCTCTAATTTAAAGATATGATACCCATAAGGGCTCTTGATCACCTCGCTAATTTCCCCTACCTCCATTGAAAATGCTCGATTGAATTCTGAGGGTTTCTCCCCCTCACTAAAGTAACCCAAGTCTCCCCCGCGCACTTTTTCGGGACCGAGGGATTTTGACATAGCCAATTTCTCAAAACTTTCCCCTTTTTTCAGTCGTTTTAAAATCTGAAGGGCCTCCTCTCCGTCTGAGACG
The DNA here is from genome assembly GCA_037444165.1 of Deltaproteobacteria bacterium. GTDB lineage: Bacteria > Desulfobacterota > BSN033 > BSN033 > UBA1163 > CALIBK01. The sequence continues at coordinate 6,023 of JBBIMX010000030.1, forward strand.
ACAATCTGACGAACCCTTACTTTACGAGGGATTTGGAATAGGGACCGATGAGTCTCGTAATATTTTCGGGCCTCCGCTTCTTCAATCTTTCCGTGGAAACGCTGAGCATGGCGAATCATCTTCTCTGCAAGAAGCTTTTCTTCCAGACTCCTCTTCCACTCCTCTAAAGGGATTCCCTTGAGGGTTAATTTTTCTCCAAATCCCTCTCCGGGATAATCCTTTTGAATTTCAGAAAGGGTTCTACTGAACTCCTCTGGAGAGATTTTGATTCCTATCCGTCTGGCCTCCTGGGCCAGTAGTTTCCGATCTATCATCTGCTCCAGACAGACCTTTCTTAACTCTTTAAGGGCTACGGTTTTTCCCTCTCCCCTCTGCTCAAATAAGAGTTCCCTCATCTCCCGCTCGAACTCATCCACTGTAATCCTCTCCTCGTTGATCACCGCCACGACCTGATCCGGGAGTTTTGCCTCTCTTGGATTGCAACTTAAGGAGAAAAAGAGAAAGGGAACCAGGATGAGATAAGGGAGAGGGGTTTTCATTTCTTTTCTTCTTTGGGCTTAGCTTCCCTTTTGATCTCTTCATTCCATAGCTTTTCGTTGATCAGAATGGTCGACCTTGATTTGGCCTCTCGAATATAGTTCAAACGAGCCTCCTGTTTCTTCCTGGGTTGAAGAAAGAAGCGAATCTTCTCTTTCACCTTGTCCAAAGGTTGCAAAGCCGTTCCCCGCATATCTTCGAGTCGAATGATATGGTATCCATAAGGGGAGCGAACCACTTCGCTCACCTCTCCTCTCTTTCTAAGAGAGAAGGCGGCCTCTTCAAATTGAGCAAAAGAGGGGGCCAGTTGACCCCTCTGAATGTATCCTAAGTTTCCTCCATCCTCTCGAGTTCGATCGATATTATAAATGGAAGCCAATTTTTCAAAACTCTCCCCGTTGGAGAGTCGAGCCAGGACCTCCTTGAGGACAGGTTCAGAATTGACTACGATGTGTCGAATTTTTATCTCCTGGGGTTCGGTAAAGAGGGTTTGATTTTCTCGATAGTAGGTCTTAATTTCCTCCTCGGTCACCTCCTCCTTTCCTTTTAGGACCTCTTCAAACAAGGCTTCGATCAAAAGGGCCCTCCGAAACTCTTCCACCTTGGCCTGAATCTCTCGATCCTTCTCCAATCCTCTCTTTTTTGCCTCCTGATAGAGGACTTCCCTGGCAATAATATAGTTTTCAAGAAAGTCTCTCATCCCTTTTTCATCCAGCAGGCGCATCTTTCCTTCCAAGGGTTGCTTCTCCATTAATTGACGGAACTCTTCAATGGAGATGGAGACCTCGTTGATTCTGACCAGCTCCTTATTTCCTAAGGCCTTCGGCTCCCTTTTTTCGCATCCCAGAGAAAGGACCAGGAAAAAACAAGCAAACAGAAGGAAGAGGATCCTTTTTTTCATCCCCATTCTCCTGAAAGGAGAAATCCAAAGATACTACCAAACTTATCACATTAAGCCAGGGCTTGCAATAATCTTTTGGTGCTTCCAAAAGGGTCTCTTCTCATTTCAGGATTTCTGGAAAGAATCAATTTTGAATCAGGGGTGAGTCGACACTTCTCCCCTCCTCTCTGAATCCACTCCAGAATCTTTTGAGGAGAGACTCGTGTGGATTCATGGAAGGTCAGAATGATCTGCTCCGGTGTCTCTTCTAATTTTTTTACAGACAACTTCATCAGTAAGATCTTTATCTTGATGATCTCGAGGAGATGAAGGGCTTCCTCCGGAATCCTTCCGAAACGATCTTTCAACTCTACTGCAATCTCATCGACTTCTTCATCTGACCGGCAGAGAGAAAGCCTTCGATAGAGGCTCAATCGCTCGGAGGGATCCTCCACATAGGTTTCCGGGATAAAGGCAGGGACACGGAGATGAATTTCCGGGGTGATCTCTTCCACGACCTCCTCTCCCCTCAATTCCTTCACCGCCTTTTCGATCAACTCCATATAGAGTTCTAATCCCACCGCAGCGATATGGCCCGATTGAGAACGTCCCAATAGATTTCCAGCCCCACGGATTTCTAAATCCTGGAGGGCTAAACGAAATCCGGATCCAAGTTCACTCATCTCTTGAATGGCTCTTAGCCTTCGTGTAGCCTCTCGAGAGAGAGAGAATCCCGAAGGAATGAGAAGATAGGCGTAGGCCTGATGGCTTCCTCTCCCCACACGGCCTCGAAGCTGATAGAGGTCTGCCAAACCAAACTGTTCCGCATGATTGATCAAAATGGTATTGGCCGTTGGAATATCCAGACCTGATTCAATGATGCTGGTGCAGACTAAAAGGTTATACTCTCCCTGCACAAACTGAAACATGACCTTTTCTAATTCTCTTTCGTTCATCTGCCCATGGGCCACGGCGAGCCGGGCCTGAGGGACAAGCTGCTTGAGATGGTGAGCGATGGAGTAAATGTTTTGTACCCGGTGGTGGACAAAGAAGGCCTGTCCATTTCGGGCAAATTCCCTCTCCAAAGCCTCCCGAATGACCTCATCATCGTAGCGAACCACAAAGGTTTGAATAGAGAGCCGGTGCTCCGGAGGGGTCTGGATGAGGGTAAGATCGCGGATTCCTGAGAGACCCATCTGAAGGGTTCGTGGGATAGGGGTGGCGGTGAGGGTAAGGGTATCCACGAGCCTCTTCATCTCTCTCAATCGCTCTTTCTGGATGACTCCAAATCGATGTTCCTCATCGATGATGAGAAGGCCTAAATCCCTAAAGACCACATCCTTTTGCAACATCCGGTGGGTCCCGATGAGGATATCGATCCTTCCTTCGCTTAATCGTTTTAAGATCTCTTTCTGTTCTGCACGCTTCTTGAATCGGCTCAAGGTCTCAATGACCACAGGATAATTTTTGAATCGATGAGAGAAGGTATGGTAATGTTGCTGGGCCAATACCGTGGTGGGGACCAAGAGGGCTACCTGTTTTCCATCCATCACGGCTCGATAGGCAGCTCGAATAGCGACCTCTGTCTTTCCAAATCCCACATCTCCACAGATGAGGCGATCCATGGGTTTGGGACGACTCATATCCTCCATGACCTCCTGGATAGCCTTCCATTGATCAGGTGTCTCCTCGTATTCAAAGGTCGCCTCAAACTCCTTAAAAGACTGATCAGGAGGAGAAAAACTCGTTCCCCTGAAGGCCTCTCGTTCAGCATAGAGATCGAGAAGTTCTTTCACCATCTCCTCGGCAGCCTTCTTCGCTCTCTTCTTCGCCCTCTCCCAGGAATGGCTCCCCAATCGATCCAGCCTGGGCGTTCTCCCCTCTCCACCAATATAGCGTTGAACAAGATTGAGTCGATCTACAGGAACATAGAGTTTATCTCCCTCTTGGTATTCAAGGAGGAGGAAATCGTTGGAGATCCCTCCAATGGAAAGACGTTTGAGACCTCGGTAAAGGCCTATCCCATAATCGGCATGGACCACGTAATCATTTTCTTGGAGTTCCCTATAGGAGGAAAGAAGGGCCCCCTTATCCCTTAACCCTCTCTCCCTTCTCTTTTCCTCCCGAAACTTCCTCCTCTCCCCAAAGATCTCCTCTTCGGTAAGGATCATCCATCTCTCGGAGGGGTTTCGAAAGCCTATTGAAAGGGGACCGACCAGTAATATCAATTCTTTTTCCTCTTGCTTGAGAGACGTTTGGAAATCCCCTTTGGTTTCCAGAAAGCCGTCTATCTCGTAAGAAGAGAGAAGTTCTTTCATCCTTTGGGCCTGAAGGGGATGATGGGAGACCAGGAAGATTCTCAATCCTTCTTGCCTCCATTTTCGAAGAAAGGTTGAAAGAACAGACAGGGGAGATCCTTCATGAGAAGGATTCTCCTTGGAGAGAGCGGCCTTCAACTCCATTCTGAAATCTTCATTGCTTTCTATTTCAAAGGAGAAGACCTCGTCACACTGGGGTGGAGCAACGGGACCTTCTTGCAAAAAAAGAATCCTTAATCTCTGGGTAAAAAGAAGGAATTCTTCGGGAGCGAGATACTGGGTTTCAGGAGAAAGGACAGGATCCCCTCTCCGAATCGCCTTTTCGTAATGGGTCAAAACAAGTCGATGGAAGGACTCTATTTCCTTATCCACCTCTTCTTTTTCCACTATAAAAAGTCCATCTTCTTGGTTCCAATAATCCAGGAGCGAGACCATGGGGGAGTCGGAGGGATTTTTTGACCTATCACTGGCTGGAAGGAGAAGGGCTTCTCTTTCTTCATTCCCGGGGATAGAGCGCTGGGTTTGGCAATCAAATCGTCTCAAGGAGACCAGATAGTCTCCTTCAAATTCGAGTCTCAGTGGATTTTCTTCACTGGGAGGAAAAAGATCAATCATAACGCCCCGGACACTGAAATCTCCTCGCTCTTCGACGACCTTCGTTTCAACAAATCCTCCCTCCCTGAGGAAAGAGACCAATCGTTCACGATCCACCTCTTCCCCCCGGCGAAGAAGAAGGGTTGACTGCTTGAGTTGGACAGGAGAGATCACCTTCTGAAGAACGGCTTTGGCAGTGGTCACGATAATGACCTCTTTGTCTTGAAGAAGGGCAAAGAGGCATTTCATCCTTTCTTTCAAGGTCTCTGGATGGGGTGGAATCTCATCATAGGGAAGAGTCTCATAGGGTGGGAAAAAGAGAATCTCCTTTGCCCCCTCTGGATAGAAAAATTGGAGGTCTCCAAGAAATAGCTCTGCCTCCCGGGTTCGAGGGAAGAGGATTAAGAGAGACCCCTTTCGTTCCCTCTTCCAACAGGAGAGAAAATAGGCCGAAGAGGAACCCTTGAGGCCGCTCAATCCAATACGTCTCCATTCCTTTTTGGATTGAGAATCGATCAACGAGAAGAGAGGGTCAAATATTTTTTTTGTGACCATACCCCTTCATTTTTCAATTAAAGCAATAGGGGTGTCAAGATCGAAGCCGTGGGGATCGATAGAATCGTATCCATTTCAGGGAGAGGGGATAGGCGATCAGGGCAAAAAAGGTAGATAAAAGAAGGGAACCCACGTGGAAGGATAAAAATAGACCTTTTTGAGAGGAGATTCCTCTCCAAAAATCCATATTAAAGAACCCCGACTCCATTCCTAACCGGAAAATCTCTTTGATGGTAGAATAGTCAAACTGATAGCCGATGACCTTCATCCCTAACCAGGTGGCGAAGGTGTAATAGGGAAGGAGCCCCCACGGGGTATTGGTCCAAACTCCCAGAAGAAGGGCCACCCGATTTAATCCGAAAAGAAAGGCAATCGCCATTCCACCAAGGGTGTGAAATCCCAAAAAGGGAGAGAATCCCAGAAAGATTCCGATTGAAAAAGCCAGTGCGGTTCGTTCGGGTGTATCGTCAATATGAAGAAGTTTCTTAATCGATTCTTTCAGACGGATCATCTTTTAAAAATTGGTCATGGCTTTTCTAATTTTCTCACTCCATCTTCCTTTTAGGAGGTCTCCGATCCTGACTTTCATCTTTGAGACAAACCCTCTGTAGTTTTCTCTCCCTTCCAGTACCTGGAGATAGAAATGGGCCAGTTCAGGATAACTCTTTAAGGTTTCATAGGCCAGTTTGGTGAAGCGAAAAACAAAGCGGGAGAAAGGAAGGGCCCATTTTAAATTTTCAAAGATATGAAGACGAATCGATTCTTGATATAATTCAGAGGGCGGAAGACCTTTTTCTATCGATTGACAGATGGCTTGGGCAGCCACCTGACCGCTCAGGATAGCATAATAGATCCCCTCTCCCTGGAGGGGATCCATCAAGTGGGCGGCATCCCCTACCAGGAGAATCCTTCCTTGCGAGACCTTTTGCCATTCATGATAAAAAGAGGGCAGGGGATGGCCCACAACCCTCTCCATCTTCCCTTCCGAAAGATATGGGAGGCCCTTTCGAAATGCCTCAAAACACTCTCGAAGATTTATTTTCCCATTCTCTCGAAACATTCCTCCCATTCCGATAGAGAGCCATTCTCTCTTTGGGAATACCCATCCATAACCATTCGGGACACCTCCAAAATCCAGATGAACGAGATGAAATTCTTCCTCTGGGAACCCTGTAGAGGCCTCCAAAGGGAATTCCCCCTCCATGGCAATTCCATTCCACTGGGAATGACTCAAGCCAGGGGAGAGCGTTCGAGCCACGAGGCTCTCTGCTCCATCCGCACCGATGAGGTATCTACAGAAGAACGGTTTTCCCTTTTCGATGTTCACCTCTACGCCATCCTCTTTTTCTAATACACCGATGACCTTCCCCCTCTCGAGGAAATGGGCCCCTTCTCTCAGGGCTTGTTCTAAGAGGAATTGGTCAAATCGGTCCCTCATCACCATGAAGGCAATGGGTGTTTTCGATTCGATGAAAAACGGATTTTTAAAGCGATAGCTGAATTTTGCCCCATAAATAGTATTTTCAATCACCGAAGAAAGGTCAAATTTAAGAAGATGGTAGGTCTTGAGGGAAAGACATCCTCCACAGGCTTTATATCTCGGAAACTTTTCTTTCTCAATGAGAAGAGTCTTTAGGCCAGCCTGAGCAGAATATCGAGCGGCAGTGGAGCCCCCTGGGCCTGCTCCAATAATAATTACCTCATAGTCATACTTCATATCCTCCTCCATCCCGACCCTGTGAAGCCTCTAAAATTCCTCTTCAGGGAAAAACTCTACTCCTTTTTAGAAAACCTCACTTTCCCCGCCTCGATTCTTTCTGAAAGATATTCCGGTGTGGTCATAATCTTCATGGGATGCTTAGAGAGAAGGCCCTGGGTCAAATGGTGCTTACAGGTCAGACAATCGGTGAGCAGGAGATCGGCCTTTACTTCTACGGCTTCATCGATTCTCCTTCGGGCTATCTCTCTTGAAAATTTTGGATAGAATCCCCGAATTCCTCCTCCTCCACCACAACAGAGAGATTCCCGATGATGGTGTTCCATCTCAACCAGATGGCCACCGATCCTTTTTAATAGAGCTCTTGATTCATCAAACGACCCCATTCCTCTTCCTAAATGGCAGGGATCGTGATAGGTCAGAATCCGCTCATCCTCTTCGAAGGCCTCAAAGGAGAAGTGACGATTGAGGTAAGCCATCAAGGTTTCGAAAATAAGCCCTGTCGACTCCTTTTTATCCCACTCTAAAAAGGTCTTCAGACACGTGGGACAGAGGAATAGGACCTCCCTGGCCCCCTTCTCTTTGATTCTCTGGATGTTTTGCCGAATTCGATCCGAATTAGGAAGGGAACCCGTTTCTTCTTTGACGGCCTCGCAACAGAGCTCATCGATCAAGGAATAATCCGTCCCTAAAGTTTTAAGAAGGTTGAGGGACTTCAGCGTGGTTTCCTCCTCCATGGTCAAACCCACACAACCGATGAAGACAGCGACAAAAGCCTTTTTGGGAGTCGAAGGAAGCAGAAGGCGTGGTACCTCTCCATAAGGAGTTCCGAACCGATCGATCGTCTTATGGAGTTCCCTTATTTCCTCAAGCTCTTCTGAAAGGAGTGGGTCTTCAAGACTCATTTTCCTCAATTCTTTAATCCTTTTGCCCGCGTCAATTCCTACTGGACAGACCTCGCCACAAAGCCCGCAGGTTGTGCAAAGAAAGAGACCCTCTTCAATCCCTTCTCTTTTTCCTCGAAGAAGGGAGCAGAGGGCCACCCCTCTTCCTCCCAGCATCCCCTCTGCTCCAAAAAAGGGGCCGACGGAATTATAAGTGGGGCAATCCAGTAAACAGTTCCCACATCCAATACAATAGAGAAGATCGGAAAAGTCCCTCTTACCTTCCAGGATTTCTTTTCTTCCATTGTCTAAAAGGATGATGACCGGTTCCCGGGGATCATGCATCCCATAGAAAGGAATTTTTTCCACATCCGAAGACTTGGATCTCCCTCCTACAATATCAATAAATGAAGGGAAAAGGGATCCCGTAGCCAGATAGGTCTCCAGTTTCACCATGAGCAGGGCATCTTGGAGGTCGGGATAAATCTTATCAATGGAGGCAAGGATAAGGTGCTTCGGCCGGGATCGAACTCGGGTGATGTTGCCTTCGTTATGGACCATGAGAATGGCACCTTCTTTTGCAGCGACTCCATTGGCACCCGTAATTCCAATCCTTGCCCTCTGGAGATAGGGTTCGATATCTTCTCTAACAGCTTGCATTAACTGTTCTGGGACAGGAGGAACCTCTTTCTTTAAATGCCGGGAGAGCACCTCTGCAATCTCATATCGGGTGAGATGGACAATCGGACCCGTGTAATGAGAGGACCGCCCTCCTATCAATTGATTGATTCGATCTCCGATGTCGGTCTCGATGACCTCAATTCCATGCTCCGTCAGAAATGAAGTAAGGCCGATCTCTTTGGAGAGGTTTGATTTCGATTTCACGACCAATTTTTCCTCTCCTATCTCTTTTAAAAATATCTCACAGGCCTCTTGCCCATCCCTTGCTTGAAGGACTCGAAATTGATTTCCCTCAAGCCGGGCGATCGCTTTCTTGAGGAGATCCCAATCCCCAAGGGCCGAGGAACGAACCTTCTTCAGGATCTCTTTGGCCTTTTCAAACTCCTCATAGAGGGGTAAGTTTTGCTTCTGACGAATTCGCGTTTCTCGAAAGGCTCGCCTCTGATTTTCCATTTCAGCCTTCTTGATCTTCTCCTTTAACTCCCTGTATTGTTTCTGAATCAATCCCATTCCTTCTCTCCGTTTTTTTATTCAATTCTGCAATGTTTCAAAAAACAAAACAAGAATCGATCATCCCTCTTAGAAGGATGACATTTTACGATGGGATTTATTCTCAACACAAGGTGAGGTATAATTAATTGTGATGCAAGAGAGGGTCTGTCTGATCAGTCTTGGATGTCCCAAAAATCTGGTGGATTCAGAGGTAATTTTAGGGCTCCTTTCAAAAGAAGGCTATTCGATCACCACCCAGCCGGAAAGGGCGGAGATCCTTATTGTAAATACATGCTCCTTCATTCAAGAGGCTACTCAAGAAGCTATCGAAACAATCTTAAAACTCATCCCCTATAAGAAGGAAGGACGATGCCGCCTCCTTGTCGTTTCTGGATGTTTCCCACAACGCTATGGAAGAGTCTTAGAAAAGGAATTGCCGGAAGTCGACCTTTTCGTTGGGACGGGTGCGTTTCATAGGATTCCTCAGATTCTAAAAAAGGGGAGGTGGAAGAAAAGCTATCTTTCGGGGACCACGTTTCTTTATAATGATCGGACTCCCAGGATCCTTTCAACCCCTTCGCCGACCGCCTATCTAAAAATTGCAGAGGGTTGCTCGAGGTCATGTACCTTCTGTACGGTTCCAAAGATTCGAGGGCCTTATCGAAGCAGAGGACTTCCTTCCATCCTCAGAGAAGCAGAAAGATTGGCCTCGCAAGGAATTCAGGAGCTCATTCTCATTGCTCAGGATACAACGGCCTACGGGGAGGATCTGGGTGGTGAGGTTTCTCTTCAAAAACTTTTGAAAGAACTTGTTCGAATCGATGGCCTCCGCTGGATTCGAATCCTTTATGGATATCCCCAACATGCCAACTTCCCAAACGAACTTCTCGAACTGATGGCAAAGGAGCATAACGTGTGTTCCTACCTTGATCTTCCCATTCAGCACATTGACGATGAGATTCTAAAACGAATGGGGAGGAGGACGAAGAGCCAAGAGATTCGAGAGCTTCTGAAAAGGATTCGGGCTTTCATCCCCCATATCACCTTGCGCACCTCTTTCATCGTTGGGTTCCCGGGTGAGAAGGATTCTCAATTTGAGTCTCTCATGGAATTTGTAAAGGAGACTCAATTTGACCACCTTGGGGTCTTCAAATATTCCCGAGAGGAAGGAACCCCTGCTTCCCGACTTTCTGACCAAGTCCCTGAGAAATTGAAAGAAGAACGTTTTAAAGCTCTTATGGAAGTTCAAAGAGAGATCTCTCATGAGAAATATCGTAAGAGGATTGGGCAAAGGGTGAGGATATTGGTTGAAGGAGAGGGGCCCCAAATTGGGACATTGAGAGGAAGACTTGAGGGCCAGGCGCCTGACATCGATGGGGTGGTCTTTTTAAAAGGGAAGGCCAAGCCTGGAGACTGGGTGGAAGCTCAAATCCTTGAGGCCCTTCCTTATGATCTGATCGGAGAAATCGAAAGAATTCTTCCTGATTGACCTCCCTTTCAGGACTGTATCACCCCCAACGGTTGAGGGTTTAATAAAGATTGATAATCCCTCTCAGGATTATTCCCCAACTGAGTGAAGGATTACCAAAAGTGGTAATCCCTTACTGAAGAGTGGAAATAAATTAATCCCGACAGGAGTATTTCCGAAATCCATAGAACGCGGATGAATTTTATATGAATAGATCCTACGAATCGATCCATCGTAGAAATGGGTTTCTGATTAAAACAAACCAAAGTAATGAGTTCTATGGGCCATTTAAGGTAGCCGCACTATGGATTTCTCCAACACTCCTCTCGGGATTATTCCCAAACTGAGTGAAGAATGACTAAAAGTTTTTGATGGACTCTTGCAAAATAGAGTTTCCTATGTTAACTAAATTAAGTTTATTTATAAAATTAGGAGGTTCTATGAAAGAGAGACGGAGGGGTCCATGTTCAATGTGACGATGAAGGAACTCCTTGAAGCAGGGGTACATTTTGGCCACGAGAAGAAACGATGGGACCCCAAAATGAAGCCTTATATCTTTGGAGCAAGAAATGGGATTTATATTATTGATCTCCAAAAGACCTTACAACTCTTTAAGGAGGCCTACCAATTTATAAGGGATGTAGCTGCCAAAGGAGAATATATCTTATTTGTGGGGACAAAAAAACAGGCCCAGGAGACGATCTGCGAACAGGCCACTCGTTGCGGGATGTTCTATGTGAACCATCGATGGTTAGGAGGGATGTTGACCAACTTCCAAACCATCAAACGCTCTATTGACCGTCTTAATAAACTGGAGGCCATGAAGAAGGAGGAAATCTATAACCTTCTTCCGAAGAAAGAGGTCTTAGAGTTGGAGAAAGAAAGGATGCGATTAGAGAAATCCCTTGGGGGGATCAAAAATATGGATCGACTCCCCGGAGCTATTTTTGTCGTGGATCCTAAAAAGGAAAGGATCGCTGTCAAAGAGGCAAGAAAGGTGGGAATTCCCTCTGTGGGGATTGTGGATACCAATTGTAATCCGGAGGACGTGGATTTGGTGATTCCGGGCAATGACGATGCGATTCGAGCCATCCAGCTCTTTTCCTCAAAGATTGCCGATGCTGTGATCGAGGGAAGGCAGCTCTATGAAAAACAGCTTCAGTTAGAAGGTGCCTTGGAGGCAAAAGAGTCACCTCCTCCACCAGAACCCGTGGTCGAGATGGAGAGGGTTGAAGAGGAAACGGAAGGAGAAGAGGAGTTGATCGAGGAAGAGGAGGGATAGGAATTTATGGACATCTCAATGGAGTTGATCAAGGAGTTGAGACAGAGGACGGGGGCAGGAGTCGTCGATTGTAAGACAGCCCTTCAAGAAAGCCGAGGGAATATCGAAGCCGCCATCGATTATTTGAGACGGAAAGGTCTGGCCACTGCGGCGAAGAAGGCAGGAAGAAAGGCCACGGAAGGTCTGATCGGATCCTATATTCATGCAGGGGGAAAGATGGGGGTCCTGGTGGAGATTAATTGTGAGACCGATTTTGTGGCAAGAACCGAGGAATTTCAGAACTTTGTAAAGAACATGGCTATGCATATTGCAGCCACGAATCCCCAATATATTCGGAGAGAAGATGTCCCTTCTGAGGTGATCGAAAAAGAGAAGGAGATTTATCGAACCCAAGCCCTCGAAGCAGGAAAACCTGAGAAGGTGATTCCTAAGATTGTGGAAGGGAAACTGGAGAGGTTCTATAGCGAAGTCTGTCTTTTAGAACAGACCTATTTCCGAGATTCGGACATGACGGTCAAAGAGGTTCTCGACCAAATGATTGCAAAATTTGGGGAGAACATTACGATTCGTCGTTTTGCCCGTTTTCAGTTGGGTGAAGGGCTGTCCTCCCGATCGAATCCTGGATCATTTTAATGTTTGAAAGAACATTCCCCCCTCGACGGATGAGATGGGAATCCCCGTGACCTTAGGTCTTTCATCGTGAAAAGAATTAAATATTCGAGGATTCTTCTTAAAATAAGTGGCGAGGTTCTGACTGGTGAGAAGGACTACGGGATTGACCCCAGGGTCATTCAACAGATTGCAGAAGAGATTAAAGAGGTCAAAAGGCTGGGAACAGAGATTGCCATTGTCATCGGGGGAGGAAACATCTTTCGAGGGGTGGCCGCAAGTTCGAAGGGAATGGATCGTGTGTCAGCCGATTATATGGGGATGTTAGCCACCGTCCTCAATGCCTTGGCCCTTCAGGATTCCCTTGAGAAGATAGGGGTTCAGACCCGCGTCCAGACAGCCATTGAGATGCGGGAATTAGCCGAGCCCTATATTCGACGAAAGGCCATCCGCCATTTGGAAAAAGGCCGGGTGGTCATTTTTGCTGCTGGAACTGGGAATCCATACTTCACCACCGATACGACCGCTTCCCTTCGGGCCATGGAGATTGGAGCCCATGTGATCCTGAAAGGAACCAAAGTCGATGGGGTTTATGATTCCGATCCTTTACGAAATCCCAAGGCTAAAAAATTTGAGGAAGTGACCTATCTTGAAGTATTGAAAAAACAACTCAAAGTAATGGACGCCACCGCCATCTCTCTCTGTATGGATCACCAGATTCCTATCGTCGTATTCAATTTGAGGAGGAAAGGGAATATTAAAAGGGTGGTATTGGGAGAGAAGGTAGGGACACGAGTCAAGGGGTAAGTCATGGAAGAGAAGATCTTTAATGAGATGACCTCCAAAATGGAGAAAACTCTCACCACTCTGAAGACCGATCTCAATAAGGTCAGGACAGGGAGGGCTTCGTTAGCTCTTCTGGACGATATTCGTGTGGATTATTACGGGACTTCTACTCCTCTTCATCAATTGGCAAGCCTGGCTATTCCAGAGCCCAGGCTCATCACCATTCAACCCTGGGATACGACGATCATCGGAGAGATTGAAAAGGCCATCCTTAAATCAGAACTGGGATTGACCCCCATGAATGATGGGAAGGTGATTCGAATTTCAATCCCTCGATTAACCGAAGAGCGCAGAAAAGAACTAGTCAAAGTCGTCAAAAAGATGGCGGAAGGGGCAAAAGTGGCCCTGAGAAATATTCGAAGGGATGCCAATGAGCAGTTGAAGGGTTTGGAGAAAAATAAAAAGATCTCTCAGGACGAACTCCACCAGTGGATGGACAAGATTCAGAAGTCGACAGATAAATATATCCAGAAGGTCGACGAGGCCCTTGCTGCCAAGGAGAAGGAGATCCTCGAAATCTAAGGCCAAAGCTCTCCCTGAAATGGCCTTCCCTCTGATTTTCCAGTAAAAGGGGGTGAAAACAATGGCGTATAGGATTACGGAGGAATGTGTAGCCTGTGGGACGTGTGCAGAGGAATGTCCTGTGGATGCGATCGAGGAAGGAGAGCCCTATTTTATTAACGAAGAAAAATGCACAGAATGTGGGACCTGTGTGGAGGTCTGTCCGGTAGAGGCCATTGTGGAAAAATAAAAGATATTCCTCCCTCTCTTTTCCTCCTTCTTTATCCACTTCCTTATCCTCCCTCACGGAATGGTCGAGGACATTTCGGTCTTCCTTTTGCTTAGGGATGGACTCCTGATTGGGGGAAGGCAGAAGCCCTGGGTTTGCCCGCATCAATTAGAATTGTCTGTGATTTGAAAATCCCCTCCCAATGTGGTAATTTGTTAAATATATTGTGTGTTTTATGAATCAAGCCTTTAGGCTCGACCCATTGAATTTTTCCTTTCAGAAAGGGGCCCCATTTTAAAGGAATCTCTTGATGAGTGAGAAGTTGAATCTTAATAAAGAGAGACTTCCATCCCATATCGCCATCATTATGGATGGAAATGGTCGGTGGGCTAAGAAGAAAAACCTTCATCGGATTAGAGGACATATGAAGGGCGTGGATGCGGTCCGGGAAGTGGTCACGGCTTGTCGAGAATTAGGGATTAAAGTATTAACCCTCTATGCCTTCTCCATAGAAAATTGGCAGAGACCCGTGGAGGAGGTGAATGCATTGATGGGGTTATTAAAAGAGTATCTCATTAAGGAGTGCCCGGAAATGCTCCGTAATAATATTCGACTCAATGCCATTGGGAGACTGGAAGACCTTCCCTCAGATGTCCTTGAGGTATTAAGGGAGACGATCAAACAAACAGAAGGGTGTGACGGGATGATCCTCAATCTGGCCTTAAGTTATGGAGGTCGCTTGGAGATCCTTCATGCCCTTAAAAGGATTTTTTTGGATTTAAAAGAGGGGAGAATCCGAGAGGAAGAAATTGATCCCCCCCTCTTTTCAAAATATCTATGGACCTCCGGGCTTCCTGATCCTGATCTGCTCATTCGCACCAGCGGAGAGTTTCGTCTCTCCAATTTTCTTCTTTGGCAGATTGCCTATACCGAAATCTATGTGACCAAAACCCTCTGGCCTGACTTCGATCGAAAGGAACTCTTGAGAGCGATTGCCGATTATCAGTCGAGGGAAAGAAGATTCGGAAGGATTAGTGAACAGATCAATGGGCCTCGGGAATAGAGAGGAGAGAATGGGTAGGATAGAGAAGAAAAAGGTGATCACGGCACTTCTCATTGTCCCTCCCATCCTCGGAGGGATTGGGTTAGGTCCTTCCCCCACATTGGGATTGATGGTGTTGATGGCCACATTTTTAGGTTTGCGTGAATATTATCGGCTCTGCCTCCCTCGCTCTAAACCGATCGAAAGGACGATTGGGGTGGCACTGGGTTTAATCTTTTCGGTCTTGGCTCTCTATGATCAAACCTCGGCGATCATTCCTTTTTTTATCTTTGCCTTTCTGCTTTTAGCCCTTCTCTTCATGGTGACCTCTGATTCCCTTGGTTCGAGTGTCTCCAATTTTGCAGTTACCTTTCTTGGAATCTTCTATATTGGATTCCTCCTTTCCCATGTGACTCTGATTCGGAACATGACGGATGGAAAGATCTGGGTTCTCTTTTTAATCCTTACCGTCTGGGCAGGGGATATTTTCGCCCTTTTCAGTGGAGTCCTCTTTGGCCGGCATAAACTCTATCCCAAGATCAGCCCCAATAAAACGGTAGAGGGATTGATCGGAGCTGTTTTGGGCTCCATTCTGGTCGCCCTTCTCTATAGCTATTTTTTTCTTCCCTCTTTAGACCGATGGACCGTTCTTCCTCTGGGTGCTGGCTTGGGTTTCTTTGGTCAATTGGGAGATTTAATCGAATCGATGATCAAACGAAGTGCCCAGGTCAAGGATTCTGGCTCTCTTTTTCCCGGACACGGTGGAATGCTTGATCGTCTCGACAGCTTTCTCTTCTCCGCTCCTTTTCTCCACTATATTCTCTCCCTTTGGCTCAAGGAGACCTTATGAAGCGATTAGCGATCTTAGGTTCCACAGGTTCCATTGGAGTGAATACCCTTCATATTGTTCGTCAATTTCCGGAGCGCTTTAAAATCATCGGGCTCTCGGCAGGAAGGAATATCCAATTGCTAAAGGAACAGGTTTATGAATTTAAACCCAAACTCATCTCTGTTCTCAACGAGGAGCTCTGTGAGGAGATTCAAAAGGACCTTCCCATTGAAGGAGTCGAAGTGGTCTATGGAGTGGAGGGATTAATTCGAGTGGCGACCCATCCCGAAGTTGACCAAGTCGTCTCTGCCATCGTTGGAGCGGTGGGGCTGATTCCTACCCTCTCGGCCATCAAGACAAAAAAATCGATTGCTTTAGCGAATAAAGAGTCTCTCGTTATGGCTGGAAAGATTCTCATGGAAGAAGCGAGGTCCAGAAATGTTCAGATCTTGCCGATCGATAGTGAACATAGTGCTATTTTCCAATCCCTTATAGGCCATCAAAAGAAAGACATCCAACGCCTCATCCTGACGGCTTCAGGAGGGCCTTTTCTTCACCTTCCTCTCTCGAAACTCCGGGAGGTTACCGTCAAAGAGGCCCTCAATCATCCCCATTGGGAAATGGGGAAGAAGATCACCATCGATTCCGCTTCCTTGATGAATAAGGGGTTGGAAGTCATCGAGGCCCACTGGCTTTTCGATATTCCTGTGGAGAAGATTACCGTTCAGATCCATCCCCAGAGCGTGGTTCACTCAATGGTTGAATATATAGATGGGTCCATCATCAGTCAGATGGGAATTCCGGATATGAAGATCCCTATCTCTTATGCCCTTTCTTATCCTGAGCGGCTTCATCTTCGACTCCCATCCCTGGACTTTTCTCGGGTGGGAGGGCTTACGTTTATGCCTCCAGACCCCGAACGGTTCCCCTGCCTATCACTGGCTTACCGGTCCATCGCAATTGGAGAAACGATGCCTACTGTCCTCAACGCAGCCAATGAGGTTGCGGTCCATGCCTTTCTTGAAGGAACGATTCGTTTTATTGATCTTCCTCTCATTATTCAAAGGGTGATGGAAGAGCATGAGGTGAAGACGGTCCGAACGATCGAGGATATTTTGAGGGCTGATCAGTGGTCGAGGGAGAGAACAAAAAATCTTATTGAAGGAAGGAAATGGTGTTAACGACAATTGCCTCCACCATCATTGTTTTAGGAATCTTGGTCTTTGCCCATGAACTGGGTCACTTCCTGCTCGCCAAACGATTGGGGGTCGGAGTGATCACCTTTTCCTTGGGTTTTGGTCCCAAACTGATTGGCCGGAAGATAGGGGAGACCCAGTATCAGATCTCTGCTTTTCCCCTGGGGGGGTATGTCAAGCTCATTGGAGAGAACCCCGAGGAGGAGATTAGAGAGGAAGACCTCCCCCGATCTTTTTCAGCCCAACCCGTCTGGAAGAGAGCCTTAATTATTGGGGCAGGTCCTTTCTTTAATTTCTTCTTGGCCGTGGTCCTCTTCTCTCTGGTGAATCTTTTCGGGATCCCTTACTTTCCTCCAAAAGTGGGAGACGTAAGTCCAGGGTTGCCTGCGGAGAGGGCAGGGATTAAGAAGGGTGACACCATTGTCTCTATCAACGGAGAGGCCATCTCAAAATGGGAGGACCTTTCCCGCATCATAAGGAATAGCGAGGGCAGAGAGCTCACCCTCCGGATTAAACGAAATGGAGAGGAACTGGATCTCAGGGTAAAACCCCAAAGTTCAAAGATTAAAAACCTCTTTGGAGAGGAGGTCAACACCTATATTATCGGAATTACCCACTCCGGGGAGATTCTTATCCAGAAGGTCAATCCTTTATTTGCTGTCGGACAAGGATTCGTCCAAACCTGGCAGGGCATCCAGCTCACAGTCACCGGAATTGTAAAGTTGATCCAGAGGGTCATCCCGGCCAAAACTCTGGGAGGCCCTATCCTGATCGCTCAACTTGCTGGAGAGCAGGCCAAAAGGGGGCTGCTCAGTTTAATCCTCTTTACTGCCATTCTCAGTATTAATCTTGGGGTGATCAATCTCATCCCTATCCCGATTCTCGATGGGGGGCACTTTCTATTTCTCACTATAGAGGCCATTCTGAGAAGACCCGTAAGTATCAGAAAGATTGAGATTGCTCAGCAGATCGGTCTTGTCCTGATCATTCTATTGATGCTCTTTGCCTTCTACAACGATCTGGTCAGAATCTTCTCTCCGGGAGGATTTAAATTTTAATGATGAAGGTATTAGGGATCGATACCTCCACCTCCTGTGGAAGCATCGGGCTGGTGGAGGACGGGAAGGTTATCTCAGAGTATCTTCTTGATCGTCCCGAGACCCATTCAGAAAGACTACTTCGTGGGATTGAGTTTATCCTCAAAGATGCCCATCTCTCGATCAACGATATAGATGGTTGGGTGGTCTCTCTTGGACCAGGCTCTTTCACTGGATTAAGGATAGGAATAAGTACCATCAAAGGATTGGCCCTGGCGACCCAGAAACCGGTTGCCGGCGTCTCAACGCTCGATGTCTTGGCTTTCCAGGTTTCCCCAACCCCGTACCTCATTTGTCCGATCATGGATGCGAGAAAGGGAGAACTCTACACGGCTTTTTACCGTTATGATGAGAAAAACTCTCTTAAAAGGGTTTCCATCTATAAAGTAATTAAACCCGAAGAGCTGGCTCACCAAATTAATGAGAAAACCCTCTTCGTGGGTGATGGGATCAAGAGCTATGGTCAATACCTCCATAAAGTATTACCCACTTTTGCTCTTTATCCTCCCATCGCTCATCATCTTCCTCATGGGTCTACCTTAGCCTTATTAGGCTTTGACCATCTTCAGAGAGGGGAGTTTTTGGATCTCGCTTCTTTTACCCCCCTTTATATTCGTCCTTCGGATGCTGAACTCAAATGGCGGGAAAGAGAGAGACCTCTGAAAAAGTCATAGAAAGACTGGGGAGGTAGGGTTCCAAACCCTTCGAATGCGGGCATTGAGAAGTGAATTGGCTAACCATCGTTTAATAGAAAAACAAACGTTTTCAGGGAATTAATCCAAAGTGCCAAACGATTAAAGGTATCCGCTCGAAGGCTTTTTCCACCCTACCTCCCCAGTCTATAAAACTCGTTTTAAATACTTTTTCAGAGGTCTCAGAGAAGTCATTTGACAATTTATCACAATTATTTTAATTGTTTAAAAACAATTGAAATTTCAAACCATTGCAGGAGATCTGTATGAAAACAAAAGATGAAGAATTGATAGAGAGGCTAATGAGGGAGGATGAGGCCTTTTCGAATGCCAAAAAGGCCCATGCCGAACTCGAAAGACAACTCGAGGAGCTGGAGAAGAAACCATTTTTAACCCCTCAGGACGAGATGGAAATCAAGATCATTAAAAAGAAAAAACTGGCATACAAAGATCAGATGGAAAGGATCTTGATGAGATATCGATGAAGAAGACAGGTTCCCAGATTATTATTGAGTGTCTAAAGAAAGAAGGGGTGGAGGTCATCTTTAACTATCCCGGGGGAGCTGTTCTTCCCCTGTTTGATGAACTGGCCCACGCCCCCTTTCAAAAAATTCTTGTTCGTCATGAACAGGCTGCCGTTCATGCCGCCGATGGGTATGCACGGGCCTCAGGGAAGGTGGGTGTCGTTTTAGTGACTTCTGGCCCTGGTGCCACAAATACCGTCACTGGAGTGGCTACAGCCTATATGGATTCTGTTCCGGTGGTGGTTCTTACGGGTCAAATCCCTACCTATCTTATAGGAAATGATGCATTCCAGGAAGCAGATATTGTAGGCATTACCCGCCCATGCACTAAACATAATTATCTTGTGAAGGATATTAAAGAATTGAGCAGGATCATCAAAGAGGCATTCTATATAGCACGAAGCGGAAGACCCGGGCCTGTGCTGGTAGATTTACCAAAGGATATCCTGGTGGAGTCCACAGAGTTTAAATATCCGGAGAAGGTGACGATTCGAGGATATCGACCTGTCTATGAAGGACATCCAGGACAAATTCAGAGGGCTGTGGCCCTCATCTTAAAATCCAAAAAACCTGTCTTTTATGTAGGAGGCGGCGTCATCTCCTCCAATGCATCCAAAGAGCTTTTCCACCTTGTTGAGATATTGGGCATTCCCGTAACCATGACCCTAATGGGATTGGGGGCTTTTCCAGGGAACCACCCCCTTTCTCTGGGGATGTTAGGCATGCATGGAACCTATCGAGCCAACATGGCCGTGATGGAGTCCGATTTGCTCATCGCCTTAGGAGCACGATTTGACGATCGAGTAACAGGAAAGGTCGAGTCCTTTGCTCCTCAGGCAAAGGTCATTCACATCGATATTGATCCTACCTCCATTAGTAAAAATGTAAAGGTGGATCTTCCCATCGTTGGAGATTGCAAACGAATCCTCGGGAAAATCATCACCCTTTTAGAGAAAGAGGATACCCATTCCTATAAAGAGGGGCTTCAAAAATGGAGGCGCCAGATCGAAAGCTGGAAAGCGATTTATGACCTGAGTTATCGTCAGGAAGGAATGATCAAACCTCAATTTGTGATAGAAAAGATTTATGAATTGACCCAGGGAGAGGCCATCCTTTCAACGGAAGTGGGTCAAAATCAGATGTGGACTGCCCAGTATTTTCCCTTTATGAAGCCCAGAACGCTCCTTACCTCAGGAGGGCTTGGGACGATGGGTTATGGGTTTCCAGCAGCCATAGGGGCCCAAATCGCCTTTCCCAATCGTTTGGTGATTAATATCTCGGGGGATGGAAGTTTCCAGATGAATTCTCAGGAGTTAGCGACAGCCGTTCAATACCGACTCCCTGTAAAGGTAGCCATTCTGAATAACGGCTGCCTTGGAATGGTCAGGCAATGGCAGGAATTCTTCTATGAGAAACGCTATGTCTGTTCCTCTCTTGAAGGGATTTCTCCTGACTTTGTAAAATTGGCCGAAGCCTATGGAGCAGTAGGTTTGAGGGCTACCCAACCCGAAGAGGTCGTTCCTATACTGAAGAAAGCCTTCTCAATCCGTGAACCAGTGGTCATTGATTTTGTCATTGACCCTTGTGAAAATGTCTATCCCATGGTCCCCGCAGGGGAACCTCTGAACCAGATGAGATTGGTATAAAACGAGGAGATGATGGAATAAAGAGAGGTTTAGATGCGTCACGTGATCACCCTCTTAGTGGAAAATGAATTTGGTGTTCTGGCTCGTATCGCGGGCCTCTTCAGTGGGAGAGGGTTCAACATCGAGAGTCTTTCTGTCGCAGAAACCCTGGATCCTACGATTTCGACCATGACCCTGGTCACTCGAGGGGACGATGCCATCATTGAGCAGGTCATTAAGCAGCTGAATAAGTTGATTCCGGTGATCAAGGTTGTAGACCTGATTGATAAAGAGTTTGTTGAGCGAGAGATGGTTCTGGTGAAAGTTTCAACCACTGCTCAGACCCGAGACGAGGTATTAAGAATCACCGAAATCTTTAAAGGGAAGATCCTCGATGTGGGAAATAAAACCTATACGATCGAAGTCACAGGGGATGAGAAGAAGATCAATGCTCTTCTTGCCTTGCTCAAACCCCTGGGAATTAAGGAATTGGTCAGGACAGGTCGGGTGGCTATGGCAAGGGGAAGTCGCTCTTCCACTGAGTTGTGAAATTTCCATAGGAGCCAGGAAAGAGAAACATGCCTGAAAAACGATGGCCCATTGTTAAAGAAGGGCTTCCCTTCCTGATCCCTTCTTCCATTTTGACTTTGCTATTCCTTCTTATCGGGTGGAGGTGGCCTGCCCTTCTTGGACTCCTGATGAGCCTTTTTATAGCCTATTTTTTTAGAAATCCTAAAAGGAAGATCCCTTCCTTAAAAAATATTGTCCTTTCACCAGCCGATGGGAAGATCGTTGATCTCGGGGAATGCGAGGAGGCACGTTTTTTGAGGCAGAAGGCCTTAAAGATATCGATCTTTATGTCCCCTCTGGATGTCCATTTGAATCGCGCTCCGGTCTCGGGGAGAGTGATCGAGACGAAATATCATCCCGGCAAATTCTTGATGGCGAGCAGGGAGAAGGCTTCTCTTCTCAATGAACAGAATGCCTTTGTTTTGGAAGGAGAGGAGAATTTCAAGGTCCTCCTCGTTCAGATCGCCGGATGGCTGGCTCGAAGAATTGTCTGTTATGCTCGGGAAGGAGATTACTTGAAACAGGGTGAAATCTTTGGTATGATACGATTTGGATCAAGGGTAGATCTTTTTCTCCCCACCGATGTGAGACCGATCGTTCATCTCGGGCAACATGTCAAAGGGGGAGAATCCATTATCGGGTATCGAGAATGAGGAAAAGAAAAACAAAGATTAAGATGCGAAAAGGGATCTATATTCTCCCCAATCTTTTCACCACAGCGAATCTCTTCTGTGGCTTTTGGTCGATTATCTCTGTCTTTCATGAGAAATATTTCTATGGAGCAGTGGCCATCCTTCTCGCCGCCGTCTTCGATGCCCTGGATGGGAAGATTGCCCGCCTCTCTGGAGCCACCTCCAAGTTCGGGGTTCAATATGACTCCCTGGCTGATTTGGTCTCCTTTGGTGTGGCTCCGGCTCTGTTGGCCTTCAGTTGGGCGTTAAGGCCTTATGGACGATTTGGATGGTTGGCCGCTTTTATCTTTGTCGTTTGTGGGGCTTTAAGATTGGCCAGGTTTAATGTCATGTCGGCTTCGGGGGAAACTAAATATTTTAAAGGGTTACCCATCCCTGCAGCCGCTTCCATGATTGCCCTAACCATTCTCCTCTACCTACGACTGATCGAGACAGGATGGATCAAGGATATTGTGATTTTGATAATGATCTATGTTCTGGCATTTTTAATGGTTTCCAGCATCCGATATTTCAGCCTTAAAGAACTGGATTTGGCAAGAAGGAAGCCCTTTGGGACTTTCATCTTTGTGGTTTTTTCTATTATCGTGATTCTTATGGAACCGATCATTGTCCTTTCGGGTTTTGTCCTTCTCTATGTCTGTTCAGGTCCAGCCCATGTCATCATTGCCTGGCGTAAGAAGAGAGAATTGAAGAAGATAGAGGCACTCCATCCCGGGGAGATGGGATTCCAACCCTGACCCCCTGTTCATCTTGCCTTTCTTAATCTTTTTGTGTTAAATAAGACTTGATCATTCCCCGGTAGCTCAACCGGTAGTAGCGGGTGGCTGTTAACCACTAGGTTGCAGGTTCGAGTCCTGCCCGGGGAGCCAGATGAAAAACGCCCTGCTGGAAGATGGCAGGGTTCTTTATTCTATGGGATTTTGGGTCTATATCCTCCAAAGTGAATTCACAGGCCGTTATTATTGTGGCCAAACTCAAGCTTTGAAAACCAGACTTCACCAGCATAATGACCCATCAAACACTCTTTCACTGACAACGAAAAGATTCAAAGGACCATGGCGCCTTATATGGTCAAAGGAAGTCCAAAATGGCTCTGAATCAGTGCAACTGGAACGGCAGATCAAAAAGCGGGGAATCCACCGTTTCCTGCAAGAACAAAAAGGTGGCTGTTAATCCCGCCTCAGGCGGGATTGCAGGTTCGATCCCGCTATGAGCGGGACTGCTCGGGGAGCCATTTTTGAACAATACAAACTGGGGATTTTCGGAAGGAGAAACGGAAATCCTCTTTTCTTTTTTATCCCTACCCTCTAACCCCTAAAGGAATATTTGGATCGAGACCTATGAAAAAGTCTTTGGAAGACTGGGGAGGTAGTGTTCAAAACCCTTTTTGCTCTCTTTGGTTATTCCACAACACCCTTTGTGTGCCTGCTTCCTCTTAAAGAATTCTCTGCTGTCTGTATTTTTAAATTCGTAATTCCTCACTGAAGTGGGGAATAACCCCGAGAGGGGTATTGGAGAAATTCATAGTGCGGTAACCTTAAATGGCCCATAGAAATCGTTACTTTGGTTTGTTTTAATCAGAAACCCATTTCTACGATGGATGGATTCGTAGGATCTATTTATATTCAATCCATCCGCGTTCTATGGGTTTCGGAAATACTCCTATTGGGGTTAAATTTATTTACACCCTTCAGTGAGGGGTTACTTAAATTCTTCTTTTTTTGATTCTTATTGTGTAATTTTGTATTATAATAAGAAATTTTCTATTTATTAAATGGGATATGGCAATGTTGAAGGAAAAAGAGAGGGATATAATGACGGTCGAACAGATAACCGAATATCCTCAGATTTGGTAAAATATTTTCCCTAAAAATCGCTGGTCAGTGGCAGTTTTGATTACATCAAAATAAATAATTATTACTTTTGAAAAACAAGTATATCTTCAATTCCTATTTTTCCTTTGTCTGCTTTTGATAAACCATGCTCAATTACATCAACTAATTTAAATCCAACTGACTTACCTAAGTCTCCCAATATTGGGGACGTTTCAATTACTTCTTCTTTTCCATTTATCATCCAGGAATGAAATTTACTAACAACCATTAGATAATATTTATCTTTCTTAAGGACCCTATAACATTCTTCAAAGGAAAGTCTCATCATTTTAAGATAATTTTGGATGATCTCGGCTTTATAAGTTCTACGAGACTTTCGCAATAGCCCTATGAGTTTTATACTTGAATCTGGCAAAGGGATTGTAAAATATTTGTCACTTACAAAAAGAGGCAAAGCTTCATACTTATTTTCGTCTCTATGTTTTGCTTCATAAAAATTCTTTGTTGATTCCCACTTCAGGTCTTCTTCTAACTCTAAAATCAATATAGAAATCTTATTATTCCCTATGTAATCTAATGCATCAAAATAAGGAGGCGAAGTTAGTATTCCATCGATTGTTTCATTTTTTATCATAGACATATTAGTTGAATCTCCTTTAATAATTTTCATTTTTGCCTCATTAAGTTTTATACCCAGCATTTCAGCCATTTTTTGCGTTGCATACAATACTAGGTATCTATCTTCTACATACGATTTAAATGAGCCAACTATATCCCAGGCACGACTTTTTTCTGAATACTCAACTACCTGTTGACTTAAAAGAATTAAAAGGAATTGTCTTATTTCATGATCTTTAAAACTTTCTATTTTTT
This sequence comes from Deltaproteobacteria bacterium, assembly GCA_037444165.1. Lineage (GTDB taxonomy): Bacteria > Desulfobacterota > BSN033 > BSN033 > UBA1163 > CALIBK01. The sequence continues at coordinate 30,591 of JBBIMX010000030.1, forward strand.
CTTTTAGCAATAATACTTTGTCAAGATAAGGGTCTATTTTCTTAAACGCAGTGTTATTTAAAGCATTTTTTCTTATCTTTTCCTTTAAGAGGATTGATTTGGTTTTGATATTACCTTCAAGAAGACCACTATCAATTGATTCGAATAATTTAATTATTGCATTTCTTAATTTATTAATATCTATTGCGAGATTACATTTTACTTCAGCAATCATTTTGCCAATATTCAATACTTCTATGCCGATAGCGTTTATTCCCATGGTAGGAGCATCAGCAATAAAGGCCCCGGAGCCCACAAAGGGATCAAGAATTGTATCCCCTTCTTTAACTCTTAGAAGATTTATCAAAGCCCTTGATATTCTTGGGTCGCCTTTCCCTTTATATTTATGAAGGTAATGTAGAAATGGTTTCCGAAGTTCTGTGGATGCCCAATCTACAAAATCACCGATATGATTTTTACCAAGTCCAAAATGGGGAGATCGATAATGTCCATTTTTCAAGTGGGCGAGTAATTCGTTCACTCCTTTTTCAATTCCCATTTCTTTCTCTTTGAAATAGGTTTCCCAATTTTCACTATTTTTAGGTCTGAAAACACAAGCAGGAAGCTTTTTTACCTCGGTGGCGTACTCAAACAGGGTTTGAAATGGTAAGAATCTGATTGCTGCTAATTTATTTTTATGGTTCTTACTATTCTTTATGAAAATTGTGGTATAAGAATTGGGTTCTATTCTGCCTTCGTCTAAGAATTTATTTTCAAGTTTAAGCCCAATTTCACCTAAAGTTTCTTTTATATCTTCCGTTTCAAAAATTACATAAATTTCTCGAAAGAATGTAGCCTTTCTAACAATCTCTACTACATTTATTAGTGGGATCTTTGCTAAAAAACCTTGTCCTTCTCCAAGATAAACTAACCTATTTATCAAATGGATTACTTCTTCATCAAGTAAACTAAAAGGTTTTTCTCTAAAAAGACAAGATAATGTCTTAATAAACTCCGTTTTCGTGCCTAACAAACTATCTATTTCCCTTTGTGCAAAATAAATCTCATCAGGGTCTCTTAAATCAAACTTTACTTTAGCTAAGCAATATATATTCATTATTTCACCTCAAACAATTCACACGGCTTTATCTTGAATTGTAACTT